>JAJXTQ010000394.1 GCA_021783685.1 Pseudomonadota bacterium
CTGCGCCTCGTCGCAGCCAAAGCCGGCGAGCAGTGCCAGGGTGCCGGCGTCCTCGACGCCCTCGGCGATAGTCGTGAGGCCCAGGCTCCTGGCCATCTGGATGATGGCGCGGACGATCGCTGCGTCGTCCGGATCGACAGCCAGATCCCGGACGAAGGATTGGTCGATCTTCAGCCGGTCCACCGCGAAACGCTTCAGATACGACAGACTCGAATAACCGGTGCCGAAGTCGTCGATCGACAGCTTCACCCCCATCCGCTTCAAGCGCTCCACCGCAGACAGCACGCTCTCGGTGTTGTGGATCAGGATCGACTCGGTCATTTCCAGCTCCAACTGGTGCGGATCGAAGCCCGACTCCTCCAGCGCGCTGACCACCGTCTGCAGCACGTCGCCGCGCTTGAACTGTACCGCCGACAGATTCACCGCCATGGAGAGCTCCGGCAAGCCCGCTCTCTTCCAGGCCGCCGCCTGCCGGCAGGCCTCCTTCATCACCCATTCGCCGATCGGCACGATCAGTCCGCTCTCCTCGGCCACCGGTATGAAGCGCGCCGGCGGCACCATGCCCAGCTCCGGGTGCTGCCAGCGGATCAGGGCTTCGACCCCGGTCACCGTATTTCTGGCCAGGGCGATCTGCGGCTGGTAGTGGAGCACGAATTCGCCGCGATCCAGCGCCCGCCGCAGGCCGTTCCGCATCGTCAGATGTTCGACCGCCTCGACGTTCATCTGTTCGTCGAAGAAGCGATAGGCGTTGCGTCCCGCGTCCTTGGCCCGGTACATCGCGGTGTCGGCCTTCTTCAGCAGGGTGTCGAAGTCCTCGCCGTCGTCCGGATAGAGGGCGATGCCGATCGAGACCGAGGTGGCCAATTCCTGGCCCTGGGCATAGACCGGCTCCTGCAGCCGCTCGCGGATCTTGACCAGCACCGGGGCTGTGGCGTCGGCGTCGGGCAGGTCGGGCAGCACGATCAGGAACTCGTCGCCGCCTTGCCGGCTGATGGTATCGGTGTCGCGCACGCATTGAGCCAGGCGCGCTGCGGCCTCTTGCAGCAGCGCGTCGCCCACCTGGTGGCACAAGGAATCGTTGATGGTCTTGAAATTGTCCAGATCGAGGAACAGCAGCGCCACCCGTGTCCCGGCCCGGTCGGCGTAGGCCGTCGCTTGCAGGAAGCGGTCCTGCACCAGTCGCCGGTTGGGCAGCCCGGTCAGCGCGTCGTGGTAGGCCAGTTGCTCGATCTGCTGCTCGGCCGCCTTGTGCCGGGTGATGTCCTCGACGCACGACCAGATGTACCGCTCGCCGTCCTTCTCGATCAGCGTTCCGGTGAGCCGCACCGGCACCCGGTGGCCGTCCTTGCGCCGGTACTCCTTGTCGTAGGGGCCGTAATGGCCGGTGTTCTCCAGGATCTGCAGTTGCCGCTGTTCCTGCTCGACATAGTCAGGCGGCGTGATCTGGGCGTTGCTGAGGCCGACGGTCTCATCGACCGTGCGCCCGAGAATGCCGGCGTAGGCCGGATTGACGTCGACCAGGACGCCGTCCATCCGGCACAGGGCGAGGCCCAGAGCCGAGTTCTCGAACAGCATGCGGTTATAGCGCTCGCTCTCGCCCAGGGCTTCCAGCGCCTGGCTGACCTCCGCGGTTCTGGCCAGCACCTTGCGCCTCAGCATCCGGTTCCAGAGGATCAGCAAGGCGGTGGCGGCGAGTGCGACCAGCAGTAGGTAGATGGCGTACCTGGCGTAGCGGGAGTCCATCCGCGCGCCGAGAGTGCGGCCGATCCACTTGTCCCGGATGCTGTTGCGTTCGCCGGGGGTGATCTGCGCGAAGCCCCGGGCGACGATTTGGTGCAGCGCCTCGTCGCCCTTGCGGGTCGCCCAGTGGAACTGGCCGGAGTAGAGCGGCGCGGAGTCGCGGAACTGGTCCTGGAGGTTGAACTTGGTGAGGTAGTAGAGGGCCGGGGGCTGATCGGCGACGAAGACCCTGACCTCGTTGTTCCCCGCCGCCCGGACCAGCGCTTCGTAGCTCGGATACTGCTTGAAATTCCGGATGCCGTGCGCCATCAGCCAGTCGATGTCGGCGTCGCCCTCCTTGACGCCGACGGTGAAGCCCCGCAGGCTGCTGACGTCGGAGATGCCGCCGATGGACTTGTGAAAAAAGATGGGCACTTTGATGCTGGCGTAAGGCCGGGAAAAATCCAGGATCTTGGAACGCGCATCGGTCTGGAAGATGGTGTCGATGACGTCGGCCCGGCCGCTCTGCAGGTTCTGCAGCGCCTTGTCCCATTCGCTGGCCTGGAGTTTCACGGGAATGCCGGTCTTTTGCGACCACAGCGTCCAGGTGTCCTTCAGTATCCCCTGGAGGTGACCGTCCTGGTCGCGAAAGCTGTAGGGCGGATAGTTGTCATCCAGCGCCACCGTGATCGAGCTCGGTCGTTCCGGCGGCGGCGAAGCCGTGGCCAGGGCGGATTGGCCGACGGCGAGGGCCAGGGAGAAAACGCCCAAGCAGCGCAGCAGTGCGGCAGACGGGAAGGCGTATCCGGGGCGTCTCATCGCCCGGTGCGCGGCGTCCGCCGCGTTTTTCAGGGTGGTTCGTGACATCTGACGTAAGATATACGTTTTGGGTACCCGATGGCAAGCGCCCATCGCCGCCTGCGGATGCGATAATAGGCCGGACCAAGAAGCCAAGGGCTGCCCCGCCGATGAAAAAACTGCTGACGGTTTGTCTCGCGATTGCTGCAGCTCTGCCTGCGTGGGCGGCGAGTTCCAAAAAGCCTCCGGCTTTTGTCGCGGACCTGTCGCCGCAAACGATCAGGCACGGAGCGCTCTGTCCTCTGCCGAGCAAAGGGCCTTGCGTCATCAAGAAGCCTGTCGGCATGCGCTACCGCTTGCTGACCGCCGGGGT
>JAJXTQ010000395.1 GCA_021783685.1 Pseudomonadota bacterium
TGCTCGGCACCTCCATCGCCCGGCCGCTGATCGCCAAGCGACTGGTCGAGATCGCCACCGAGGTCGGCGCCGACGCCGTGGCCCATGGCGCGACCGGCAAGGGCAATGATCAGGTGCGCTTCGAACTCGGCGTGCTCGCTCTCAAGCCCGCGCTGCGCGTCATCGCGCCCTGGCGGGAATGGGATCTCACCAGCCGCGAAACCCTGCTGGCCTACGCCGAGCGCCATGGCATCCCCATCGAACGGCAGGGCCAGAAAAGCCCGTATTCCACGGATGCCAACCTGCTGCACATCTCCTACGAAGGCGGCATTCTGGAAGATCCCTGGGCCGAGCCCGAGGAATCCATGTGGCGCTGGTCGGTGGCGCCGGAGCAGGCGCCCGACGCGCCGCAATACCTCGATCTCGATTTCGAACGCGGCGATCTGGTCGCCATCGATGGGCAGCCGCATACCCCGGCGAGCGCGCTGGCGACTCTCAACCGGATCGGCGGCGCTCATGGCGTGGGCCGGCTGGACATCGTCGAGAACCGCTATGTCGGCATGAAATCGCGCGGCTGCTATGAGACGCCGGGCGGCACGATCCTCCTCAAGGCCCACCGGGCGCTCGAATCGCTCACCCTGGATCGCGAAGAGGCGCATCTGAAGGACGAACTGATGCCGCGCTATGCCAGCCTGGTCTACAACGGCTATTGGTGGAGCCCCGAGCGGCGCATGCTGCAGGCCGCCATCGACGCCACCCAGGCGCACGTCAACGGCCGGGTGCGCGTCAAGCTCTACAAGGGCAATGTCACGGTAACCGGACGGCAATCCCCGGACAGCCTGTTCGATGCGCGGATCGCGACCTTCGAGGACGACGCCGGTGCCTACAACCAGGCCGATGCCACCGGTTTCATCCGGCTGAACGGCCTGCGCCTGGCCATCGGCGCCCGGCGTCGCGAAACGCCCTGAATCCCGCGCAACGACGCTGAATCCGTCGCCGGGCTCCAGCACCGCTCGGCGACGTGCTCAGGGAGACATCGGGTTGTCGGGGCGGCTCATATAGCCAGTTCGGATTAAGATAGCAAAATTGATTCCTTTCTAAGCTAAACAGGCCTTGGTAGCTTACCTGTCCGTCGACGTCTTTCCGGACGGTACATCTCCCGCGAGGCCTGCCATGTCCGTTTCCTCCGTGTCTCCTCTCGTTCAGAAGTCGGCTCCCGAGCGCGAAGCGCTCGACATGGATGCGCTGAACCCCGTCCTGGCCGAGGCAAGCGCCGAGGAGCGCGTTGCCTGGGCACTGGACCGGTTCGGGCCATCCGTCGTGCTGACCTCCAGCTTCGGCGCCCAGGCCGCCGTGTGCCTGCACATGGTCACGCGCCAGCGGCCGGACATCCCTGTCATCCTCGTCGACACGGGCTATCTGTTCCCGGAGACCTATCGCTACATCGACGATCTGACGCAGCGTCTGGATCTCAATCTCCAAGTCTACCGCGCGGCCCTGAGCCCGGCTTGGCAGGAAGCGCGCTACGGGCGCCTGTGGGAACAGGATGTCGAGGGACTGGATCGCTACAACCAGATGAACAAGGTCGAGCCCATGCAGCGGGCGCTGAAGGAACTGGGCGTGAAGGCCTGGATCGCGGGACTGCGCCGCCAGCAGTCCGCCAGCCGGCAGCATTTGCAAGTGCTCGGCGGTCAGAATGGCCGCACCAAGGTCCATCCGCTCGTCGACTGGACCGATCGCGACATCTACCTCTACATGACCCGTCACGAGCTGCCCTACCATCCGCTGTGGCACAAGGGCTATGTGTCCATCGGCGATGTGCACACCACCCGTCCCCTGGGGGATGGCATGAGCGAGGAAGACACGCGCTTTTTCGGGCTCAAGCGCGAGTGCGGCCTGCACGAACGCGCCTGAGGGCGGCGTGACGCTACGGGGCGGACGGCTATAATCGACCTTTGCCCCGTCGGCTGCGAACCCCGGGGCGCTCGAATCCCCCGGAGAGCCTCGTGAGCGCCAATCGCATCTATCTCTACGACAGCACCCTGCGCGATGGCCAACAGACCCAGGGGGTCGATTTCACGGTCGGGGACAAGATCGCCATCGCCCATGAGCTCGACGCCCTCGGCATCGACTACGTCGAAGGCGGCTGGCCCGGCGCGAATCCCACCGATGATGCCTTCTTCGCCGCTGCGCCGGCGCTGCGGCGCGCCCGGCTGAGCGCCTTCGGCATGACTCGTCGTCCGGGCCGCAGCCCTGAGGCAGATGCCGGGCTGATGCGGATACTGGACAGCGGCGCCCCGGTGGTCTGCATGGTGGGCAAGACCTGGGATTTCCACGTCGAGGTCGCGCTGCGCAGTACGCTCGCCGAGAACCTCGAGATGATCGCCGACAGCGTCACCTTCGCCCGCGGCCGGGTTGCCGAGGTGATGTTCGACGCCGAGCATTTCTTCGACGGTTACAAGGCCAATCCGGATTTCGCGCTGCGCTGCATCGAGGCGGCGCTGAACGCCGGCGTGCGCTGGGCCGTGCTCTGCGACACCAACGGCGGCAGCCTGCCGCACGAGGTGGAGGCCATCACGCGCGCGGTCGCGGCGCGCTTTCCCGGCGAGCGCCTCGGTATCCACTGCCACGACGACACCGGCAACGCGGTGGCCAACAGCCTGGCGGCGGTGCGCGCCGGTGTGCGGCAGGTGCAGGGCACGCTCAACGGCTTGGGCGAGCGCTGCGGGAACGCGAATCTCGTGTCCCTGCTGCCCACGCTGATGCTCAAGATGGACTACGAGACCGGCCTCGACCGCGAGGACTTGCGCCAGCTCACCCACGTCTCGCGGGTGGTGGACGAGCGGCTCAACCGCGCCCACAACCGCCATGCGCCCTATGTCGGCGAGAATGCCTTTGCGCACAAGGGTGG
>JAJXTQ010000396.1 GCA_021783685.1 Pseudomonadota bacterium
GGTCGGACAGGAGCACGTGGTGCGCGCCCTGACTCACGCCCTGGATCAGCAGCGCCTGCACCACGCCTATCTGTTTACCGGCACCCGCGGCGTCGGCAAGACCACCATCGCGCGCATTCTCGCCAAGGCGCTGAACTGCGAGGCCGGTGTCAGTTCGACGCCCTGCGGCGTTTGCGCTTCCTGCGTCGAGATCGACGGCGGCCGCTTCGTGGACCTGATCGAGGTCGATGCCGCGACCAACACCAAGGTCGATGAGATGCGCCAACTGCTGGAGAACGCCAGCTACGCGCCGACGCGCGGCCGCTACAAGGTCTATGTGATCGACGAAGTGCACATGCTCTCCAATTCGGCGTTCAACGCCATGCTGAAGACCTTGGAGGAACCGCCCGAGCACATCAAGTTCATCCTGGCCACCACCGACCCGCAGAAAATCCCGGTGACGGTGCTCTCCCGCTGCCTGCAGTTCAACCTGAAGCAGATGCCGGACAACCAGATCGTCTCGCATCTGACGACGATCCTCGCGGCCGAGGCGGTTCCCGTCGAGCCGGCGGCGCTGAAGCAACTGGCCCGGGCCGCCGCCGGCAGCATGCGCGATGCGCTGTCTCTCCTCGATCAGGCGATCGCCCACGGCGCCGGCCGTGTCGCCGAGGGCGAGGTGCGCGACATGCTGGGCACGGTCGGCGACGACTATCTGTTCGGCATCCTCGATGCGCTGGTCGCCGGCGACGTCGCGGCGCTGATGGCTCTGGCCGAGGCGATGGATGCCAGGAGCCTTTCCTTCGACTCGGCGCTGCAAGAACTCTCGACCCTCATCCATCGTATCGCCTTATGTCAGTTCGCGCCCCAGGCGCTGGCCGACGACGCCGAGCGGCAGCGCTTGTCGCCCTATGCCGGTGCGCTCGACGCGGAGTATCTGCAGCTCGCCTACCAGATTGCCATCCACGGCCGCGACGATTTGGCGCTGGCACCCGACGAGCGCGCCGGCTTCACGATGACGCTGTTGCGGCTGTTCACCTTCCGTCCGGAAACGCCGGTACCGCTGTCTGGCGGCGGCGGGGGCATCAAGCCCGCTCCTGAGACGAGCGCGGCGCCGTCGAGCGCCCCCGCGCAGTCCGCCGCCAAGACGACCGAAACACCGACCGAAACGCAGGCGGCTGCCGCTCAGGAGCATACCCGACTGAGCCGCCTGAACGATTGGCACGCCGTCGCGGCCAGTCTGAAACTCGGCGGCATGGCCAGGCAGCTGGCCCAGCATTGCGAGTTGGCGGAACTCGGCCAGGAGAGCGCGACCCTGCGTCTGCCGCCGGCGCATCGGCACCTCCTGGGCAAGCCGCAACAGGAAAAGCTGCAAACGGCCCTGCAGGCCCATTATGGCCGCATGCTGAGGCTCAACGTCGTATTGGCCGAGGCCGAGGCTGAGACCCCCGCCGAGCGCTCGCGCACCGTTTTGCGCGAACGCCAGGAGCGCGCCATCGCCGCGATCGAGGGCGACGACTTCGTGCGTGGCGTGGTCGAACTCTTCGACGCGACGATCAACGAAGCATCCATTAAACCCATTTAGGAGCAGCAAGATGATGAAAGGCGGCATTGCGGGCTTGATGAAACAGGCCCAACAGATGCAGGAGCGCATGGCTCGCGCGCAGGAGGAGCTGGCCTTGATCGAAGTCGAGGGTCAGTCGGGTGCCGGCATGGTGCGCGTGTTGATGACCTGCAAGCACGATGTGCGCCGCGTGAGCGTCGACGCCTCGGTGATGGACGACAAGGAGATGCTCGAGGATCTGATCGCCGCCGCGATGAACGATGCGGTGCGCAAGGTCGAAGCCGCGACCCAGGAGAAGATGAGCGGCTTCACCGCCGGGATGCAACTGCCACCGGGCATGAAGCTGCCTTTCTGATGGCATCGACGGGCAGCTCTTTGGGCACGCTCGACAAACTGATCGAAGCGCTGCGCTGCCTGCCCGGGGTCGGACCGAAGTCCGCCCAGCGCATGGCCTATCATCTGCTCCAGCGCGAGCGGCCCGGCGCCTTGCGGCTGGCCGGTGCGCTGTCCGCCGCCCTGCAGCACGTCGTTCATTGTCAGCGCTGCAACACCTTCACCGAAGCGGATGTCTGCGAGCGTTGCGCTTCCGGCAAGCGCGACCCGGGGCTGCTTTGCGTCGTCGAGATGCCGGTCGATCTCAACATGATGGAGCAGACCCAGGCCTACAACGGACTCTATTACGTGCTGATGGGCCGTTTTAGCCCGCTCGACGGCATCGGCCCGAAGGAGCTCAAGCTCGACCGCTTGCTCGAACGCTGCACTGACGGCTTGGTGCGCGAGGTCATCATGGCGACCAATTTCACCAACGAGGGCGAGGCCACCGCGCACTACCTCTCCGAGCTGCTGCACGCCCGCGGTCTCAAAGTCAGCCGGATCGCCCGCGGACTGCCGGTTGGCGGCGAGCTGGAATTCACCGATGCCGGCACCATCGCCCAAGCGATGTACGAGCGGCGCGATTACTGATGGGCGCCGGCGTCCCATCCAAGCCCCTGCAGGGCGTCAAGGTCGTCGAACTCGGAACGCTGATCGCCGGCCCGTTTTGCACCCGGATCCTGGCCGAATTCGGCGCCGAGGTGATCAAGATCGAGGCACCCGGCGAGGGCGATCCGCTGCGCGGTTGGCGCAAGTTGTACCAAGGCACTTCACTTTGGTGGTTCCTGCAGGCCCGCAACAAGCGCTCGGTGGCGGTCAATTTCAAGCACCCGGAAGGCTTGGCAATCGTCCGGCGACTGGTGCGCGAAGCCGACATCGTGGTCGAGAACTTCCGCCCCGGCGTTCTGGAAAAGCTGGGCTTGGGCTGGGACGCCCTGGCAGCCGACAATCCGGGTCTGGTCATGGT
>JAJXTQ010000397.1 GCA_021783685.1 Pseudomonadota bacterium
CACCCTTGTCCGGTGCTGTTGCAGCGCACGCCGTATAACAAGGAATTCCTGCCCCTGGTGGGCATGACCCTGGACCCGATTCGCGCGGCAGCGGCCGGCTATGCGGTGGTGATTCAGGACGTGCGGGCGCGCTGGGCATCCGGTGGCGGGGTCTTCTTCCCCTACGTCAACGAGGCTGCGGATGGTGCCGATACTCTCGACTGGATCGCCGGGCAGCCCTTTTGCGACGGCAATATCGGCGCCTACGGACTGTCCTACATGGGCGGCACCACCTGGCTGTGCGCGGCCTCCGGTCACCCGGCGCTGAAGGCGATTTCGCCCACCACCGCGCCCAACGATTTCTGGCGCAATCACTTCTGGCGCGACGGGGTGCTTCAGCTGTCCACCCTGGTGATGTGGGCGTTGCGGGTGATCGGGCCGGCTGCCTTGGTGCGGCGCGGGTTCGATCTGCCGACCCTGGGCGCACGCCTGGTGGAGCTGGTGGAGGCCCTGGATCATTTTGGCGACTGTGTGCGGGAAAGGCCGCTGGACCGCCTGCTGGCGGCCCATCCGGAAGATGCCGAATTCGTTCCCTTTCTGTTCGAGGTGCTGCGTCACCCCCGGCCGGACGCCTGGACGGAGTCGCTGCTGTTCAGCGACCGCCACGATCGGGTGCAGGCCCCCGCGCTGATCATCGCGGGCTGGCATGACATGTTGCTGGGCGGCGATCTGAGCCATTACGCCGGCATGCGGGAGCGCGCGGGTTCACCCGAAGCCCGTGCACAGACCCGTCTGGTGATCGGTCCCTGGTCGCACGCCATGTTCCTCAACTATGTGGGCCAGCTCGATTTCGGCTTTCGCAGCAGCGGCTACCTGCTCGATCTGCGCGAGGATCTCACCCAGATGCAGTTGCGCTGGTTCAACCGCTGGTTGAAGGGCGATACGGCGAGCTTTGCCACGGATGCGCCGGTACGGGTATTCGTGCAGGGCACCAATCGCTGGCGCGATGAAGCCGCGTGGCCGCCGGAGCGGGTACGCCTCACGCCCTGGTATCTGCGCGCGGGTGCCGTTCTCTGCATGCAGGCGCCGGGCGCGGAAGAACCGTCCGACAGCTACGTCTACGACCCGGAAGATCCCTGCCCCACCTGTGGCGGAACCTTGCTGATGCCGCCCCAGTACAGTCCCGGGCCGGTGGATCAGGCACCGATTCTGGGGCGTCGGGACGTGCTCATCTATACGTCCGCCCCGCTGGCGGCAGACCTGGAAATCTGCGGCCCCGTCACCCTGAAATTGTTTGCGAGCACCAGCGCGGTGGATACCGACTGGATGGCCAAGCTCTGCGATGTTCATCCGGGCGGGCGCACCTTCAATGTCTGCGATGGCGTGGTGCGGGCGTCCTACCAGGCGCACACGCAGGGTACATCCTGCGCGCCTGACACACCCATCTGCCGGGAGCTCGATCTGTGGGCGACCGCCATGGTGTTTCGCGCGGGTCATTGCCTGCGGCTGATCGTCACCTCCAGCGATTTCCCCCGCTACGATCGGAACCCCAACACCGGCGAGAATTCATTGACTGCCACGGGCAGCGCGCCGGCACTGCAGACGGTATTTCACACCAGGGATCTGCCTTCGTGCATCAATCTGCCGGTCGTCAACGGGTAGCCGTCAGCCATCCTTGTCGATGCGGTGCGCCAGCCTTTCGGCGATGGCGCCCAGTGCGCGGGGGTGAAAAATCAGCCCGATGTGCGTCGATTCGTTGATCTCCGTATTGGCTGAAGCGTCTTCTTCGGCGCAACTCACCCAATCCACCACGCCGTCGTTGCGCGAATAGATCGCAAACTGGGGCACGGGTTTGAGCTCTGGTTGCAGCATGTGGCGCACGAAGTCGCACATGCAGAAACCGGTACCGCAGGACGCGTGGAGATTGCGACCGACCAGCTTGCCCTGGCCGGCGAGCAGGTATTCCCACACTCCGGTCACGGCCGGATGGGCGCGGACGTGATCGCGAAACGGCGACCCCAGGGTAATCACCCGATCGATGAGTTCCGGTACATGCTGCAGGACGGACTTGGCCAGCATGCCGCCCAGGCTGTGCCCAATCAGCACCACAGGTCGGCCGGTTTTGCGGTGGATCACCTTGACCTTGTGCGCGAGGCGCAGCGCGGTCTTGTTGGGGCAGTCGGTATTCCAGGCAATATCGGCGTGATAGGGCCGGTAGCCGATGCGCCCCAGCCAGCGCCGCAGCGGCATCATCATGATGTCATTGGCGAGAAATCCCGGAATGACCAGAATCGGTTCGCCATGGCCGTGCGGGACCCCGCGCCCCTGGTACAGCGGGCTGCACAGTAGCCGCGCGAGTTCCGTCGGCCAGAGAATCTCCCGCCAGAGCGGTGTCTTGACGGCTTCGACGCCGGGATCGTGCTGAAAGGGATCGGCGTCGTCCTCCATGATATCGATCAGGGCGTCGATATCGGCGACGGGATTTGCGTAGTTTGGGTCCATGGGGTAGCCCACTCACTGCGGGGCGGATCGTGGTCCACGCGAGGTCGGCCACCCCGCGCGGACTCCCGATTTTCAGGCCATGGCTTCGCGGGCGGCGGTGGCCACTTTCTGGAAGCCGGCGAACGCCTTGTTGGCCGACTCCGTGAAGGGGTTGGCGGCCGACAGGGCTTTGCCGGCTTCCAGGGCGGCGGCGGTCGCCTCTTTGCTGCCGTCGTACAACTCGCGTGCAATCTTGCGGGTAGCGTCCCGACTCTGGGCTTGCTCGGACAACAGCGCCTTGAACAAATCCATGGCCCGGCTTTGCGATCTGGTCAGGGATTCGATAGTCGCGGTGAAATTGCCCTTGTAGTCCCTGGGGGACAGGGCCAGGGTACAGGCTAGGCCGGTGAGGTCT
>JAJXTQ010000398.1 GCA_021783685.1 Pseudomonadota bacterium
CGAACAGTCTCCAGGGCGTGAATGGGAGTCAGCACCGCATCGCGGTGCACGATTCGATGGCCGCGGAGTCCCGGGAGTTCAGTGGATCGCCTCCCCGCGTTCAGCTTCGCGTCGGATGCGGGCGCGACGCGCGCGGTGCCACGGTGCTCCAGTCGTTAGAGAAATGTTGGATCCGTCCATCCCCTTCGCGCAGCGCAATCCAATCGTGAGGATGCCGTGGGCGTGGGCCCAGTCGCCGGTCGGTATGATCGGTCGCAGCATCACCGCCCATCCGCGAGGCTCCCCATGCGCACGCTCCATCGCTTGCTCCATCGTCTCGTGTTGTCGCTCGGCTGTGCACTCGGCCTGGCGTGCCTTTCGACGCTGGCTGCCTTCCCGGCGCGGGCGCAAGCCGCTGCCCCTTTCCTCGGCGCCGTGCCGGTGCCGACCTGCCAGCATGGCGACCGCCCGGAAACCAGCCTCGACGGCCAGCTCACCCCGGCCGAACGCGCCAGCGGCGCCTCGACGCGTCCGTACAACTGCAACCTCGCCATCGTCGGCGAATACGCCGGCCAGGGCGCCGGCCACCAGCTGATGTGGTACGGCCATTGCGCCTACGTCACCACCAACGGCTTCGAGGCGGGCCAGAAAGGCGTGCCGCCCCTGATCGATCCCGGCATCCAGGTGCTGGACGTCTCGAACCCGCATGCCCCGCGCTACGTCACCCACCTGGACGATCCCGCCTCGCTCTATGACTGGGAGGACGGCTCGGTCAACCCGCGGCGGGCGCTGCTCGGCAGCGCCGAGAGCTGGACGGGCGCCGGGCCGCAGCCGGCGGTGTCGTTCTATGACGTCTCGCACTGCGCGCACCCGCGGCTGCTCTCGAGCGTGCAGATCCCGGACCCGAACCTGCAGGCGCACGCGGGCAACTTCGCGCCCGACGGCCGCACGTACTGGATCACCGTCTGGACGAAACGCCGGCTGGTCGCCATCGATGTCTCCAATCCCCGCAAGCCGAAGGAGCTGCTGGACTGGGCTTTCCCGGGCGACCAGCCCGGTGGCGCCGGCGCGCACCAGATCTGCCATCGCATCTCGCTGAACCAGTTCACGGTCGACGGCCATCCCCCCGGCACGCTGCTCTTCTGCGGCGTGGTCGGGCACCTCGTCCACGCCGGCGACTTCACCTCCGGCAACGGCCTCGTCATCTACGACGTGAGCCAGGTGCAGGACCGGCGGCCGCACCCGCAGATCAAGGTCCTCGGCTCGCTGTACTGGAAGGATGGCGACATCGGCATCGAGCCGGACCTCGCGTTCATCGGCGGCACGCCCTACCTCGCCGTCGGCGACGAATGCGGCTCCGGTGGCTGCGTCTACCCGCAGGGCGCGATCGCAGCCTGCAAGGCCGGGCTGCCGCCCTACGGCGTCGAGCGGCTGATCGACATCCGTGACCTCGCCAAGCCGCGGCTGGTCTCCGAGCTGCGGCTCGGCGTCGACAACCCGAAGAACTGCGCGCTGACGGAGCACGACATCACCGCCAGCATGGGCGGCTACGGCTACAGCGTGCACGACTGCACCTTCGACAATCCCAGGGACGCGAAGCTCCTCGCCTGCTCCGCCCACCAGGCCGGCGTGCGGGTCTTCGACATCCATGATCCGGCGAAGCCGCGCGAAATCGCCTACTTCAAGGGCCCGGCCCCGGCCAACCCGGCGGAGATCGACCCGGCATCCCTGCTCAACGCGTTCCAGGGCGTGCGGCCGCCGATCAACTTCGCCTGGTCCAAGGCGCACAGCCGGTTCGTGTGGCGGCATGGCCATCTGGACCTGTGGGTCACCTCGAGCCATGGCGGCTTCTACGTGCTGCGGTTCGAGGACCCGGCCGCCATCGCGAAGCTGAAGCCGGTGCCGACGCCGGGGAACGAGGACTACCAGGACTGATCCTGGCGCGGCCCGGCCATCGGGCCGCGTCTGGTGGGCGACCGTCGCTTTCGCATCACGGTCGTTCCCTCGAGCACCCCTCAGGGTCCGATCAAGCTCTCGGCGGGAATCCCAAGGTTCCGGTGCAGGCTTCGGATCATGGCGATGGTGAGCCCGCGCTTTCCGTTGAGCACTTCGTACACGCGATTGGCACGACCAATGTACGGAACGAGATCCTTTACGGTCAGACCCGCCTGCTCCATGCGGAACCGGATCGCCTCGACGGGGTTGGGCGCCTCGACGGGAAAGTGCCTCGTTTCGTAGGCTTCGACCAGCGTCACGAGGATCTCGAACCGGTCACCATCCTCGGAGCCCGGCTCCGGCTCGTTGTCGAAGTAGGCAGACAGCTCTCGCAAGGTCGCCTTGTAGTCATCTTCGGTGTGGATGGGACGGATGTTCATGAAGCCTCCGCGGTCGCTGCGTCGACCCGGTCGTATTCGGCATGGGTGCCGACAAACTTGATGTAGTCTGAGTCTCACGCCCCGCCCTCGCCGCGCGTTCCAGACGCGCGTTTCGAGCGGTTCGGCGCACAGCGCCTGGCGATGGGTTCGCGGTTCGGCGACCGGCGGTGCTGCGGCAGCGCGATGACCTGCGCTGTCGCCACCGCGCCGAGATCTCCCCGCGCGTCAGTTCCCCCACTCATTGGGGTACGCCCCTCCGGGCCGGTTTGAGCAAGAAGGCGCAGGCCTTCGCGTTCGAGGTTGACCGCGGCATTGAAGTCACGGTCGTGCTCCGCACCGCAGGCCGGACACGTCCAGCTGCGCTCGCGGAGCTGCAGCGCCTTGTTGAGCCCGCCGCAGCCCGAACACGTCTTGCTCGATGGATACCAGCGATCGACGACGCTCAGCGTGCGGCCGGACCACTGGGCCTTGTAGGCGATCTGCCGGCGCAGTTCGCCCGGCGCGGCGTTGGCCACCGAG
>JAJXTQ010000399.1 GCA_021783685.1 Pseudomonadota bacterium
GTCCCAGTTCTGGCAGAACTTGCAGGCGAGGTTGCAGCCGGCGGTGCCGAAGGAGAACACGCTGCTGCCGGGATAGAAGTTGTAGAGCGGCTTCTTCTCGATCGGGTCGATGCAGAAGCCTGAGCTTCTGCCGTAGGTGGTGAGCACCATTTTCCCGTCCGCCATCTTGCGCACGAAGCAGGCGCCGCGCTGGCCCTCGTGCAGCTTGCAATCGCGCGGACAAAGATCGCACTGGATGCGGCCGTCTTCGATCGGATGCCACCAACGGGCGGGGTGATTACTCTCGGGTATGGTCATGGTCTCTCCGCAGGGCCGCCCCAAGGAGAGACAGCCAAAATGTTGCGAGTTAAGCGAGCAATAATCGCCCTCTTCCGCGGGAAGGGGGCTGGGGGGCCGGTGTTCATGGCTCCTCTTTCCATTTGCTCACCTGGTAACGGGACAGCCTGAGCTCTGCGTTCCAGAAGTCGGGCGGCAGGCCCGCCTTGAGTTTGAGCTGCGCCAGGAACTGGCGCGGGTCGGGCAGGCTCTCCCAGACCTGGGGCAGGAAGGTGCTGCGCCGCCCCTGCCACGCGAAGACGACGCCGTCCACGCCCGGACGCAATTGGCGCAGCGCCGCGTCCTCGTCGGCGAAGGCGAGCGGCTGGGGCGGGGTGAGCAGCGACACCTCGATCCCGATCCGCGCCAGCTCGTCGCGCGCCAGCGGCGGAAAGCGCGGATCCTTGAAGGCGGCGGCGATGGCGTTGGCGCGGACGTCCTCGCCCAGCGGACGCCAGGCTTCGAGCGTGCCGATGCAGCCGCGCAGTCCTCCATCCTCGCTGAGGGTGACGAAGCAGGCGCCGGGCTGCGCCAGTTCCGGGGCGTCCATCTCGGGCAGCAGCACCGTACCGAACTGCTCGGCGATGGCGCCTCTGGCCAATGTCAGTAGGCTCTTGCCGAGTTGCTCAGTCATCGCCGTTCGCTGCGTCGAAGGCGAAGGCGCCATAGCCGACCACGCGCGACTTGTCCCCGGCGGTGTCGCCGGAGTTACGCAGGTCGAGCAGGCGCGGCACCAGGCCGCGGCGTCGGGCGCAGTCGATCAGGCCATTGACCGGGAGGGCGCCGCAGGCCTGGTCGAAGTCGGATAGCGGCGACAGCGCCAGGATCTGTCCGGCGGTGTTCCGGTCCAGGCGCTGCGCTTCGGCGTAGGCGTGGTAGTGGGAGAGGTCGGAGCTGACCACGATCAGCGTCTCCGCTCCGCCCCAGACCCGGTCCAGGACCTCCGCGATTTCCCGTACCGTCGCATCGCCGACGGCCAGCGGCAGCAGGCTGAATTCCTCCAGCGCGGCCTGCAGGAAGGGTAACTGCACCTCCAGCGAATGCTCCAGTCGGTGCGGGGCGTCGCTCTGCGTCACCTGCGGCAGATCGCGCAGCACCAGCGCCAGTGCCTCGTCCAGGGCAACCGTGCCCAGCGGCGTGGCGAAGGCGGTCGCCTGCGGCAGCGCCAGCCCGCGTAGCGCCACGCGGTGGGTCGGGCCGAGCAGCACCACGCGGCGGATGGCGTGTCGCGCCGCCGCCAGCGTCGCGTAGGCGCTGGCAGCGACCGGGCCGGAATAGACGTAGCCGGCGTGGGGCACGATCAGGGCCTTGGGGGCGGGCGTGGCGCGCGCCGGTGCGGCGGCCCTGATCAGGGCCGCAACCTCGCGCGCGAGCTCGGTCGGCGATTCGGGGTAGAAGCTCCCGGCGACGGCGGCCGGCCGGATCTTCTGCACGGTATCCATGTCTGTCCTTTGCGCTCGATGCGCCTGACCGTCAAGATGCGGAAAGCATAGTCCAAATCCGCCCTCGGCGATATCCCGGGCGCCTCAGGAAAAACGCAGCAGCAGTCCGACGGCGAGGCCGGCTCCGATCGCGATCAGTCCGGGGATCGCCCGCCGGGCCAGCGTCCCGCCGCCGACGATCAGCACCAGGCCGATCTTGAAGGCGAGATTGGCGATCACCGCCAGCGCGATCGAGGCGACGGCGAGGGTCGCCGACAGCTCGTTCACGGTAAATAGGCGCAGGCTGGAAAGCGTGACGGCATCGACGTCGGTCAGGCCCGAGACCAGCGCCACCAGGTAGAGCCCCTTGCTGCCGGCGACGTCGTGCAGCCAGGCGCTGCCCATCAGGACCAAGGGATAGAGCAGGGCGAAAGCGAGCGCGGTGCGCAGCTCGGTGGGATTGGTCACCTCGGGCAAGGGCAGCTCGCCGCGACCGTTCAGGCGCCGCCAGCCCCAGCCGGCCACCGCCAGCCCAAAGAGCAGGCCGCAGCCCATCACCAGCGACAGCCTCGGCGCCAGGCCGGGGGCGACCACCAGGGTCAGGACCGAGAGGCGGAGCATCACCATCAGGTTGGCGAGCAGCACCACCACGGTCGCGGTGCCGGCCAGCTCGGCCCTGCCCCGCGCGTGGCGGGCGAAGGCCAGGGTGGTGGCGGTGGAGGAGGCCAGGCCGCCGAAGACGCCGATCAGCGTGGCGCCGTGGCGCGCGCCAACGAGCCGCAGTGCGGCGTAACCGGCCAGCGACACGCCCGAGATCAGCACCACCATCCACCAGATCTGGTGCGGGTTCAGGGCGGCGTAAGGACCGAAGCTCCGGTCGGGCAGGATCGGCAGGACCACGAAGCTCAGCACCGCGAACTGCAGGATGGAGATCAGATCGCGGCGGGTGAGGTTGTGCGTGAAGCCGTGCAGTTCGGTCTTGAAGTAGAGCAGGGCGGTGCTGGCGATCGCCAGCATCACCGCCAGGGTGCTGTGGCCGTACCACACCGCGGCGCCCAGGCCGTAACAGAACATCAGGGCGACCACCGAGGTGGTGCCGGGATCGCCCTGGACGTCGGCTCTGGTGGCAACGATC
>JAJXTQ010000400.1 GCA_021783685.1 Pseudomonadota bacterium
ATCCTGTGGATCAACCAGTTCGAGGACGTGCCGGCGGACGCCGCGGCGGGCAAGCGCACCTGGGTGGTGCGGCTGGCCGAGACGCCAACGGGCGGGATCGATTTCGGACCGCCCTTCCGCGTCTATCTCGCGCTCAACGCCGCGGGCTTCCTGCTGATCGCGCTGCTCGGCCTGCTCGGCCGCGCCGCTCCCGGCCTTGCCACGCCATTCGCCTGGCTCGCGTTGCTGCCGAGCCCGGTTTTTCTGCTCGCTGCGCGCCACGGTGCGGCCTGGGTACGGCGCTGGCGCGACCCCGCCGAGGACCGGCGGCGCCTGCCGTTCGACCTGCTGCGGGTGAACGCCATCAGCATCGGTCTGCATCTCGCAACCGGGTTATTGCTGGCCGCCGGATATGTGATCGGCGCCATGGTGTAGCCGGCGCCGGCGCGCCTCGCGCTCGAAGGCGGCCACGACGCGCCCGAGCAGCCTCGGCATCAGCCGCGCGGCGAGGAGGTCGAGCGGCACGGCGTCGAAAGCGACCTCCATCGCGACCTCGACCCTCGTCTGCGCCCCCTGCCCGCCGAGCGTCCAGACCAAGTGGAAGCGGCTGAACGGGTGGCTTGAGGAGCTGATCTCGATGCGATGCGGTGGCTCGAAGCGCACGGTCGAGACGAAATCCACGCGGATGCCGCCGAGGCGGATTTCCTGCCGCACGGTCATGCGGTCCGCCGCGCGGTCGAGGACGGCGACGGCGCGCCAGCCAGGGACGAAACGCGGATAGGCTTCGATATCGGCGATGAGGCCGTAGAGCTCCGCGATCGGGCAGTCGACGGAGCGCGAGATGTGGCAGGCGGGCATGCGCCGCGCTCAGCCGGCTGCAAAGACGCCGGCGGCGACATCCGTGCCGGGCACCTCGCCTGATGATCCGCCGGTCCTGTCCGTCTCGTTCATGTCCATCCGGCCGCGCTCCCGGTCGGACGCCGGTGCCGTAGCGCGGCCGGGGCTGTCAAGCCGCGCGCCGCCCCGCGCCCTCGCTGGCGTCGCCAGCTATCGCCATTTGACCTATGTCAATGCTGGCCGTCGTCGCGGGCGATACTGGCGTTTTACAATTGGAGGCGGAATGTATACCGGCCGCCCAGGGCCGCCGCCTGCGCTCCACACGAGGGGGAACAGCCATGCCGGCCGAAACACAGACCTTCTACGAGGTGATGCGGGCGCAGGGAACGAGCCGTCGGTCCTTCCTGAAATTCTGCAGCCTTACCGCCGCTGCGCTCGGGCTCGAACCGTTCTACGCGGCGCGGATCGCGCAGGCGATGGAGACCAAGCCCAGGATTCCGGTGCTGTGGATGCACGGGCTCGAATGCACGTGCTGTTCGGAGTCGTTCATCCGTTCGGGCCATCCGCTGGCCAGGGACGTGATCCTGAAGATGATCTCCCTCGACTACGACGACACGCTGATGGCCTCTGCCGGCTACCAGGCCGAGGCGATCCTCGACGAAATCCCGAAGAAGTACCCGGGCCAGTACATCCTCGCCGTCGAGGGCAATCCGCCGCTCAACGAGGACGGGATGTTCTGCATCGTTGGCGGCAAACCGTTCGTGAACAAGCTCAGGGAAGTGGCGTCGAACGCGATGGCGGTAATCGCCTGGGGCGCCTGCGCTTCCTGGGGGTGCGTGCAGTCCGCGCGTCCCAACCCCACCGCGGCGACGCCGATCGACAAGGTCATCACCGGCAAACCGATCATCAAGGTTCCGGGCTGCCCGCCCATCGCCGAGGTGATGACCGGCGTGATCACCTACGTGGTCACCTTCGGCAAGCTGCCGGAGCTCGACGCGCGGGGCCGGCCGCTGATGTTCTACGGCCAACGGATACACGACAAATGCTATCGCCGGCCGCATTTCGACGCCGGCCAGTTCGTCGAAGCCTGGGATGACCAGGGCGCGCGCGAGGGCTATTGCCTCTACAAGATGGGTTGCCGCGGACCGACCACCTACAACGCGTGCTCGACCACGCGCTGGAACGGCGGCGTCTCCTTCCCGATCCAGGCCGGTCATGGCTGCATCGGCTGCTCGGAGCCGTATTTCTGGGACAACGGCCCGTTCTACCAGCGCCTGTCGCCGATCGCGGCCGGCTTTGGTGTCGAGGCGACGGCGGACGAGGTCGGCGGCGCCGTCGCTGCTGTCGCGGGGGCGGGCGTCGTCGCCCATGCCGCGGGCAGCATCGTCAAGCACGTTTACGGCAAGAAACGATCCGGCACGAACCCGCGAGGCGGCTCCGACGAGGGAGACCGGCCGTGAGCAGCATCACCACGCCCAACGGCTTCAGCCTCGACAACTCCGGCAAGCGGATGGTCGTCGATCCGGTCACGCGCATCGAGGGGCATCTGCGCGTCGAAGTGAACCTCGACAGCAACAACACGATCCAGAACGCCGTCTCCTCCGGCACGATGTGGCGCGGGCTGGAAGTAATCCTCAGGGGTCGCGATCCGCGCGACGCGTGGGCCTTCACGGAGCGCATCTGCGGCGTCTGCACCGGCGTGCACGCGCTCACCTCCGTGCGCGCGGTGGAGGATGCGCTGGGGATCAAGATCCCGGCCAACGCGAACACGATCCGCAACCTGATGCTTGCCACGCAATGGGCGCAGGACCATCTCATCCACTTCTACCACCTGCATGCGCTCGACTGGGTGGATGTGGTAAGCGCGCTGAAGGCGGACCCCAAGGCAACCAGCGCGCTCGCGCAGTCGATCTCGCCGTGGCCAAACTCTTCTCCGGGCTATTTCCGCGACGTGCAGATGCGGCTGAAGAAGTTCGTGGAATCCGGCCAGCTCGGCCCGTTCATGAACGGCTACTGGGGCAATGCCGCCTACCTGCTGCCGCCGGAAGCGAAC
>JAJXTQ010000401.1 GCA_021783685.1 Pseudomonadota bacterium
GCGGCGGGTTTTTTTTTACGCGGCCCCCGAGCGGACCCGCCTCAGCGCCAGGATTCGAGCTCCCATTGCAGGGCGTCTTCGCGTCCGTCCCCTCCCCGTCCGCGCACGTAATAGCTGCCCTGGCTGCGGCGCAGCACCCAGCGGCCGACTTGCGGCGCCAGCCAGACCGATTCGTCGCGCTCGCTTTCGATGCGGTAGTAGAACTCGTGGCTCTGGAAGTTTATGTGGTTGGTGTAATGGAGGGTCTTGAATTCGCCAGCCGGAACGGCTATCGATTCCCAGCCGAGCGGCGCCATGGTGAGGTTCCAGGCGAGGCTGTAGTCCGGCGTATCCAGCAGCCGGTAACTGCCGGAATAGGCCTGCGGGCGCGTCAGGGCGAGATCGGCCGGCCATGCCGGCATCGGCTGCGCAAAGGCGACCGGCGGATCCCAGTGGGGATGCTGGACCAACATTCCCCACCGATTCTGAATTTCATCGGATAACGGCCCATGTTGCCGGCTGACGCGCTGGATGTGGATGGCCGGAGCGGTGGCGACGACGGTTTCGGTGACTTCATCGACGATCTGCCGCGAATACATGTCGCGCACCTGGTACACCCACTGCTGCCCGACCGCCGGTGGCCTGACGACGGACATTCCCGCAGGCGGGACGATCCCCGTTCCCTGCGGCGCATCGCCGATGGACGCGCAAGCGGCGGGCAGCGCGGTGAGCAGGACAGCAAGCAGCCTTCGTTTGGTTTTGTCCATCCGCGGATTCTAACCGCGGTTTGCCGCGCCGGTTGCCGAGAACGCCGTCGTGCCTCGAAGGGGTGCCTTTTATTGATACAATTCTCACCAAAGTGGTAGATAGCAGTAAATAGGCGACCTATCTTGCAGTATCACCAATATTTATCAAGTTGCGCGTGAGCGTGGGTTTTAATGTCGTCCGCAAACGCTGTGCGGATATGTCGAATCGGACGGCGGCCCGTTTGAAAAATCATCCTAATGTCGGCAAGAACCATGGTGACGGTGGGTAGCTCGGCTGTTTCCGGGCAATGAAGGCAATGGCCCAGGCGTGGACACGATCCGCACTGCGGCTTCGCGGCGTCTACGCGGGCACCCCATGACGCCGCCATACATCCGCATATATTTTCGGCGCCGGGGAACTTTACAGGCGACCGCCCATCATATGCGGTTGCATAATCCCTGGCGCCGTCGCGATCGGCTTGGATGTAAAGTTTTGTAACCGGAGATAATTGGATGCTAGCGATCGTTCGCCTGGCGCTGCAACGGCCTTATACATTCGTCGTGCTGGCGATCTTGATATTGATTTTCGGCCCGCTTGCGGCATTGCGCACGCCTACCGACATCTTTCCTGAAATCAAGATCCCGGTCATCGCCGTGGTGTGGAGCTACACCGGCATGCAGCCGGAGGACATGTCGGGCCGCATCATCTACTTCTACGAACGGCAGTTGAGTTCGACGGTCAACGACATCGAGCACATCGAGTCGCAATCGCTGCCGGGCTATGGCATCGTCAAGATATTCTTCCAGCCGACGGTCGATATCCGCACCGCGACGGCGCAAGTGACGTCGATTTCGCAAACGGTCCTGAAGATGATGCCGCCGGGCATCACGCCGCCGCTGATCCTCAACTACAACGCCGCCACGGTTCCCATCCTGCAGTTGGCCATGTCGAGCAAGACGGTGAGCGAGCAGAAGATTTTCGACCTCGGCCAGAACTTCATCCGGCCGCAGTTGGCGACGGTTCGCGGCAGCGCGGTGCCTTCCCCCTACGGCGGCAAGGTGCGGCAGATCCAGGTCGACCTGGATCCCCAGGCGATGCAGTCGAAAGGCTTGTCGCCGGCGGACATCGAGAACGCGCTCAGCGCCCAGAACCTGATCATTCCGGCGGGAACCGAGAAGATCGGGAAGTTCGAGTACAGCATCAAGGTCAACAGCAGCCCCGACGCCTTCGAGGAATTGAACGATCTTCCGGTCAAGCAGGTGAACGGCGCGACCATCCTGATCCGCGACGTAGCGCACGTCCGCGACGGCTCGCCGCCGCAAATCAACATCGTGCGCGTCGACGGCGCGCGTGCCGTGCTGATGACCATCCTGAAGAGCGGGGCGGCGTCCACGCTGGACATCATCGACGGCGTGAAGAACTTGTTGCCCAGGCTCAAGGAAACCTTGCCCAAGGATCTGCAGCTGAGTGCGATCGGCGACCAGTCGATTTTCGTCAAGGCCGCCGTTTCCGGCGTGGTTCACGAAGGCATCATCGCCGCGGCATTGACCAGCTTGATGATCCTGCTGTTTCTCGGCAGTTGGCGTTCGACGATCATCATCACCGCCTCGATCCCGCTGGCGATTCTCTCGGCGATCATCGGGCTGTCGGTGGTCGGCGAAACATTGAACGTGATGACGCTGGGCGGGCTGGCCCTGGCGGTCGGCATCCTGGTGGACGACGCGACGGTGACCATCGAGAACATCAATTGGCACCTGGAGCAGGGGAAGGAGGTGCAGACCGCCATCATGGACGGCGCCAAGCAGATCGTGACGCCGGCATTCGTCTCCCTGCTGTGCATCTGCATCGTCTTCGTGCCGATGTTCTCCCTGACCGGGGTTTCGCGCTACCTCTTCGTGCCGATGGCCGAGGCCGTGGTGTTCGCCATGATCGCCTCGTTCATCCTCTCCCGCACCTTCGTACCGACGGTCGCCAATTACCTGCTGCGGTCGCACGGCTCCGGCGGCCACGCCTCCGGTCACTTGGCCTTTGTGACGGACGCTCATGGCGGAGCGCAGCAGCCGAAGCGGTCGAATCCCTTCGTCGCCTTCCAGCACAAGTTCGAGCAGCACTTCGCACGCATCCGCCAGGCCT
>JAJXTQ010000402.1 GCA_021783685.1 Pseudomonadota bacterium
CCCGGAGCATGCCCCACTGCACCGGCTGGGTTCCGACCAGTGGGACAAGGCGCGGCGCAAGGCGGCCGAGCGCGCGCACGACGTGGCCGTCGAGCTGCTGGAGGTCCAGGCCCGCCGCGCCGCCCAACGGCGTACCCCGGTCGTCTTCGATGCGAGCGCCTATCATCAGTTCGCTGCGGCCTTTCCGTTCGAGGAAACCGCCGACCAGTTGCAGACCATCGACGCGGTCATCCGGGACCTCACCGGCCCCAACCCCATGGACCGGGTGGTGTGCGGCGACGTGGGTTTCGGCAAGACCGAGGTGGCCATGCGCGCCGCCTTCATCGCCGTCCACGGCGGGCGGCAGGTGGCGATTCTGGTGCCCACGACCCTGCTCGCCGAACAGCATTTCCGCAACTTCCGCGACCGTTTCGCCGACTGGCCGGTGCGTGTGGAAGGGCTCTCGCGCCTGCGCAGCGCCAAGGAACAGAAACTGGCCCTCGCGGCAATGGCCGAAGGACAGGTGGACATCGTCATCGGCACCCACAAGCTCCTGGGCAGCGAGGTGCGCTTCAAGCATCTGGGGCTGGTCATCGTCGATGAGGAACACCGCTTCGGCGTGCGCCACAAGGAACGGCTCAAGCAGTTGCGCGCCGAAGTCGATCTGCTCACCCTCACCGCGACCCCGATTCCGCGCACGCTCAACATGAGCCTGGCCGGACTGCGCGATCTGTCCATCATCGCCACGCCGCCCGTGGAACGCATGGCGGTGCAGACCTTCGCCAACGAATGGAACGACGTCCTGATCCAGGAAGCCTGCCTGCGGGAAATCAAGCGCGGCGGCCAGGTGTTCTTCGTCCACAACGAAATCCAGGACATCCAGAAGATCGCCGATCGCCTCGGCGCGCTCGTGCCCGGCGCGCGCGTCCTCATCGCCCACGGCCAGATGCCCGAACGGGAACTGGAACAGGTGATGCTGGATTTCTATCACCGCCGCGCGAACATTCTGGTCTGCACCACCATCATCGAGAGCGGGATCGACATCCCCACCGCCAACACCATCCTCATCCACCGTGCCGATCACTTCGGTCTCGCCCAGTTGCACCAGCTGCGCGGCCGCGTGGGGCGATCCCACCATCGCGCCTACTGTTATCTGATCGTCCCGCCGCGCAAGGCCATGACTGCCGATGCGGTCAAGCGTCTGGAGGCCTTCGAGGCGCTCGGGGCGCTCGGCAGCGGCTTCAGCCTGGCCACGCAGGATCTGGAAATCCGTGGCGCCGGGGAATTGCTGGGCGAGGGCCAGAGCGGCCACATCCAGGAAGTCGGCTTCGGCCTCTACAGCGATCTGCTGGAACGGGCCGTTCAAGCGCTCAAGCGGGGCGAGTTGCCGGTGCTCGACAGCCCGGCGGAAGCGGCGACCACGGTCGATCTGCGCCTGCCGGCGCTGCTGCCGGCGACCTATGTGCCCGACGTGGATCTGCGGCTGATCCTCTACAAGCGCATTGCGGTGGCGCGCGACGAGGCCGCCTTGCGCGCCCTGCAGGTGGAACTGATCGACCGTTTCGGGCTGTTGCCGGAGTCGGCGCAACACCTGTTTGCCCTGGCCGAACTCAAGCTGCGGGTCGCCGCCCTCGGCATCCGCAAACTCGAAGCCGGCGCGGCGGGCGGGCGCATGGTCTTCGGTCCCCGAACCACCGTCGATCCGGCGCGCATTCTTCCATTGATCCAGCAGCAGGCCCGGCAGTATCGACTCGAGGGCGGCGACACCCTGCGCTTCACGCTGCCGATGGCGGAACCGCAGGACCGTTTGACGCAGGTGAACGCCCTGCTGGATCACCTGGTGTCCGGTACGCAGAACTGATGCGGGACCGCTGCGGGATGCGGTCACTCACGCGATACGGGCTTTCCGCCGCATCGGCCATCTCCGCCGGCTCCGGAAAAAGGTCCTGAGTTCGCCGTGCTGAAACAAAGAAAAACCCCGGCGCGGTTGCAGCCGGGGCGACAGGAAAAGCCTCGGCCGATCAGAAGTGGAAGCCGACGCCGCCCTTGAGACTCAAGGAATCGAAGCTCTCCACGTCGACCGCTTTACCTTGACGATCACGGACTTCCGGGCTGTCGATGTAGCCATAGCGCCCTTCGACGAAGAAGTAGGAAGCCTGCGAAAGCGTCAGCAGCACCCCCGCCTTGCCCACGATGCCGATTTCGGTCGATCCTTGCAGCTTGAGCAGATCCCCCGAGTCGGTCCAGGCGCGGCCATTGCGGAAGTTCCCGATCAGGGGACCCAAGCCAACGTAGGGGCTGATCAAGGCTTCCGGCGCAAAATTGTAGATCGCCGTGATCGCGACGGGCAGAATGCCGGGCTGCAGGACATTGACCTCACCGGCGTTGTTGTCTCCGCCGATGACATCGCCACCGCCGACGTCATTGATCTGGATTTCGGGGAAAATGATGTCCAGGTCCACCTCGGCGCCGATGTGATCCGTGAACTTGTACCCGAGCGTGCCGCCCAGCGCGATGACATCGACGTTCTCAGGTCGCTCCTCGCGGGTCTCCTGGGTGGATCCCGAGATCTGGATCTTGAGGATCCGCGCGATGGCGATGGTGCTGGTTTCCTGAGGACCATCTGCTCTTGCGACGCCGGCATCGTCCCCCAGGTGGAATCTGGGGCCGAAGAAGCCGCCGCCGAGTTGTACGTAGAACTCGCCGGCCCGCGGGCCGGCGGCGGCTGCGCTTGGGGCATGGCCGATACCCGCCAACGCCAGCACCGCCGCCGCCGCAGCGCCGAGCCGCAAGGTTCGACGGCCAGCGCGGGTGGCACTCGAACCCGTAGTCGTCTGGTCGCCCTTCATCTTGTGTCGATCATCCATGTTGACAAACT
>JAJXTQ010000403.1 GCA_021783685.1 Pseudomonadota bacterium
GTCACCCATCTGCCCCGTCCCTTCTTTTCCCGTGACTTAACAAACCGCCCGGCGAGATGCCGTAATGGGCCTTGCGCCGGGCGGTAGCTAGGCAGGGTGGCTGTCCCCCAGAGTGATGGTGTGTTCAACGGGGTCCGGGATCGCCGGCCCCAAGCATCATCAGGAGACAGCCATGGACTACTATGCCGGGATCGACGTGTCGTTGGAACAGAGCAGCGTGTGTGTTGTGGACGGAATCGGCAAGATCGTGCGGGAGGCGAAGGTGGCGAGCGAGCCGGAAGCGCTGTCGGCGTTCTTCCTGGATCTCGACCTGCCCCTGACGCGGGTTGGCCTGGAGGCCGGCCCGCTGTCGCAGTGGCTGCATGCTGGCTTGATGGCGGCCGGGCTTGAGGTGGTGCTGCTGGAGACCCGGCACGTCAAGGCGGGTCTGTCGGCGATGACCGTCAAGACCGACCGCAAGGACGCGCGCGGCATCGCCCAGTTGCTGCGGATGGGCTGGTATCGCCCGGTGCATTGCAAGTCGGCACCGTCGCAGGACATTCGGGCACTGTTGACGGGCCGCAAGCTGTTGCTCGGCAAGGCGAAAGATGTGGAACTGGGCATCCGGGGCGTGCTGCGGGGGTTCGGGCTGAAGATGGGAAAGATCAGTGCCGGGTGCTTCGCCGCACGGGTCCGTGAACTCGCCGCCGGCCAACCGACGCTCGAACAAGTGACCGAGGCGATGCTGGCTGCGCGTGACGTCCTGCGAAAGCAGGTCAGCGTCCTGCACCGCCAGGTGCTGGCGATCGTCCGCGCCGATAAGGTCTGCCGCCGGCTGATGACGGTGCCGGGCGTCGGCGCCATCGTGGCGCTGACCTTCAAGGCGGCGGTCGATGATCCCACGCGCTTTGCCTCGTCGAAGACGGTAGGGGCGCATTTCGGCCTGACGCCGAGGAAATACCAATCCGGTGAGACCGACATCACCGGTGCCATCAGCAAGACCGGCGACGCCATGGCGCGCGTCGCCCTCTACGAGGCGGCCCTGGTGATGCTCACCAGGGCGAGAACATCCTCTTCCCTAAAGCGTTGGGCCATGGACGTGGCCAAGCGCCGCGGCATGAAGCGCGCCACGGTGGCGCTGGCCCGCAAGCTGGCAACCGTGCTGCACCGCATGTGGGTGGATGGCGCCGACTTCCGCTTCGGCAAGGAGGAGGCTGCGACGGCGTAAGGACGAGAGCGAGAAAGTTTCGGGCCGGACCGAGAGGTCCAGCCCTCCGAGGTCCCGTCGCCGGGACGAAGAATCCGATGAAGCCGTTTTGCCCCTTGTGCAGCCGCCCCAGGGCGGGAAGCTCGCCTTGCGAGATTGGCTCGCGGATTCAATCTGATGGCATGATGTGGCGGTCCCGTACCGACCACGGACGGAAGCGTGATACCGGCGACGAGATTGTCACTCGGGGGACTTGACACCCAACCGCCCATTACGGAAGGGGCAAAAACCAAGGCTGGTGCACCGGGCCGACAGACGGTGCGCGGGCGTGCATCTTCTGTCGGAGTCGGAGCACCAGCGATGTCGTCATTGCTTTGGCAACCTTCGCCTGACCGGATCGACAAGGCCCTGGTCACGGCGTTCATCGATCGTGTCAATCGCCGTCACGGCCGGCAATTCGACGGCATGCAGCCGCTGTGGCAATGGTCGGTCGCCGATCCGGCCGCCTTCTGGCGGGAGGTCTGGGATTTCACCGGAGTCATCGGCGTTCCCGGCGGCCGCGTGGTCGATCACCCGGAGCGCATGCCCGGCGCCCGCTGGTTCGCCGAAGCGCGGCTCAATTTCGCCGAGAACCTGCTGCGGCGGCAGGACCACGGCGACGCCATCGTCTTCTGGGGCGAAAACAAGGTCAAGCGGCGGCTGTCGCACGGCCAGTTGTATACCCTGGTCGCCCGCCTGGCCGAGGCGATGAAGGCGATGGGTGTGGTCGCCGGCGACCGCGTCGCCGGTTTCATGCCCAATATGCCGGAGACGATTGCCGCCATGCTTGCCGCAGCCAGTATCGGCGCCACCTGGTCGTCCGCGTCACCGGACTTCGGCGTGCAAGGGGTGCTCGACCGGTTCGGCCAGATCGGACCCAAGCTGCTGTTCTCGGCCGACGGCTATTGGTACAACGGCAAGCCCTACAGCGTGCTGGACAAGCTTAAGGCCATCGCCGCCGGAATGCCGTCGCTGGAACGGGTGGTGGTGGTCTCCTATCTTGACGAGCGCCCGGCGGTGGCGGCCATCCCGCGAGCGGTCCCTCTTGCCGATTTCATCGAGCCTTTCGGCGGGGCGCATATCACCTTCGCCCGCCTGCCCTTCAACCATCCCCTGTACATCATGTTCTCCTCGGGCACCACTGGCGTGCCGAAATGCATCGTGCACGGCGCCGGCGGCACCCTGCTTCAGCATTTGAAGGAACATCAGCTGCATTCCGATATCCGCGCCGACGACCGCGTGTTCTATTTCACCACCTGCGGCTGGATGATGTGGAATTGGCTGGTCTCCGGCCTGGCCTCCGGCGCGACACTGCTGCTTTACGACGGCTCGCCGACCGTCGGCCAGGGCTCCATCATCTTCGATTATGCCGATGCCGAAGGCATGACCTTCCTCGGCACTTCGGCCAAATGGCTGGACACCATCGCCAAGAACGGGCTCAAGCCGGTGGTCAGCCACCGTCTGGAGGCGCTGCGGACCATCGCATCGACCGGCTCGGTCCTGGCGCCCGAGGGGTTCGACTATGTGTACCGGGACATCAAGGCCGATGTCTGCCTGTCTTCGATCTCGGGCGGCACCGACATCGTTTCCTGCTTCATGCTGGGCAATCCGATCGGTACGGTGTGGCGCGG
>JAJXTQ010000018.1 GCA_021783685.1 Pseudomonadota bacterium
GGTCAGCGTCACCGCCGGAAACTCGCCCTTGACGTTGATGTTTTTGCTCTTGGCCGCCTCCCCGGTGCCGAGCCAGACATAGTTCGTGGGCTGGTCGGGGCCGTTGATGACCTGGGCCACGTCTGCCATGAAGACCGGCTTGCCCGCGTGCACGCCGACGACCAGGCGCTTGACGTCGTCGGCAGAGCTGAGATAGGTGCCGGTCTGAACCAATACTTCCTGGTTGCCGCTGACCAGACTACCCGAAGGCTGCGACGCGTTCGATAGCTGCAGGGCAGCCTTCAGATCCTCGGCGGTGACGCCATAGGAGTTCATCCGGTCGCTGTCCATCACCACGCGGATCACGTGGCCGGGGCCGCCGACGGTGGTGACATCGCGCGTGCCGGGAATGCGCTTGAAATCGATTTCGGCGGCGTGGGCCACCTGTTCCAATTGATAGGCGCTCTTGGGGACGACGTTCTTGCTGCCCGGACTCCAGAAGGTGAGCGTGACCACCGGCACGTCGTCGATGCCGACCGGCTTGATGATCGGAGCGAGCACGCCGAGATCGGGCGCTACCCAGTCGCGGTGGGAATTGATGGTGTCGTAGAGCCGCACCAGCGCCTGGATCGGATCCTCGCCCACCAGGAACTGCACGGTGATGATCGCCATGCCCGGCCGCGACACCGAATAGACGTGGTCGATGCCGGAGATGCGCGACAGCACCTGCTCGGCCGGCGTCGCCACCAGGGACTCGACGTCCTTGACCGAGGCCCCCGGGAATGGGATGAAGACGTTGGCCATGGTGACGTTGATCTGCGGATCTTCTTCCTGAGGCGTCACGATCACCGCGAAGATGCCCAGCAGCAGGGCGATCAGCGCTATCAGCGGCGTCATCGAGTTGCGCAGAAATAGGTTGGCGATACGTCCGGAGATGCCCATGAGTCGTTGTCGTGTTCGGTGGTGATGGCTCGGTGTCAGGGACCGAAGCGTTAAGCTCCAGCCTGCTCTTGTCCTACCGGTTCGACCCTATGCTGGCCCTGACCGGATCCAGGGCAACCCGCTCGCCCGCAGTGAGCCCGGCCAGGACCTCCCGGTCGCCGCCGTCGTAGGTCTCGCCCAGGCGCACTTGGCGCAGGTGCAGGCGGTTTTGCCCGTCCACGACATAGACCGCTGTGACCTCGCCCCGATGCAGCACCGCTGAGGCAGGCACCAGCAGTTTCTTGGCACGGCCGATGATGAAGTGGACGCGCACGAACATGCCAGGCAGCGCCCCCGGGAAATTTTCAGGCAAATAGACGCGGGCGGTGACGACGTGGGTCTGGGGATCCGCGGTCGGCAGCAATTCAACGCTGGTCGCATCGACCCAGCGACCGGATTCCGGAAACTCCAGCTTGGCGCGGGGCTTCCGGTCCACCTCCGCCAGTTTGTACTGCGGAATGCTGGCGATGGCGCGCAACGCCCTCGGGTCGAAGACGCTGATCAGGGGGAGGCCCGGGCTGGCCATGTCGCCGGTCTCGACCAACCGCTGAGCGACGATACCCGTCAGCGGCGATTTTATCGTGGCATAGCTGGCTGCCGCGCCCGCCTGGCCGGCGGCGGCCTTGGCGCTCTTGAAGTCGGCTTCCGCCTTGTCGTAAGCCGCCTGACTCAGGAACTTCTGCCGATAGAGATTCTGCGTCCGCTCGAAATTGGCGCGCGCATTGGCCAGTTGCGCCTGGGCGCCCGCCAGGTTCTGCGTCGCCTCACGCGCATCGATCTTCATCAGCACTTGCCCGGCCGAGACATGCTGGCCGGCATCGACACGTGCATCGAGTATTCGGCCCTGCACCTGTGCTGCAACCGTAGCTTGCCGGACGGCCTCGAGGACTGCTTCGGCCGGATAGCTCACTTCCACCTCGCGTAGTTCCACCAAGCCGGTGACGGGGGGCTGTGCCCGGGTTAGCAACGGGACCAGAAACAAGACGAACAACAAGATATTTTTCATGGTGTATTATTATATGCTTATATACGAATACTTCAAGCCCCCGCCGACAATGCGTAATCAGCGATCGCGGCAACCACGTTGGCGGCCTCGCCGATCGGCGTCGCCACCCGGATCACCAGCCCGGTGTGGCGTTCCCGTGCGGCATCCAAGAGCGCCGGCAGATCACGCTTGGTGTGCCCGGTCTGGGCCATGAACATGGGCACGATCGTGATCTCGCGCTGACCGTCCGCCACCAGAGCATCGATGGTTTCGGGCAGGGTGGGCGCGATGAATTCGAGGAACGCCGCCTCGACCCGGATTTGCGGCTGGCGCGCCAGCATGACGGCACGGATGGCGAGAATGGGCTGGGCCCAGTCGGGATTACGGGCGCCGTGGGCGAACAGAATGATGGCCTTCATGTTGCCTCCAATGTTCGATTGTATATCCAGAGTGGATGAAGGCTACTGTGAAATGTCGGATCAGTGCGCCTCAATATTAGCGACTGAACCAGTCGGCGGCATCTTGTGGGGCGCGTCAGGATGCCAGCCGAGCAGCGCCAGCATGAAAAAGAAGCCGAGCACATAGGCGAGCGTCACATGCCAGCCTTGACGCAACCACAGGCGCACCGACTTGGCCTCAGGATACATGTTGGACAAGGCCACGCCGGCCGAGGAGCCGAACCAGATCATCGAACCACCAAAACCCACCGCATAAGCCAGGAAGCCCCAATCGTAGCCTCCTTGTTTCAACGCCAAGGCTGTCAGCGGGATATTGTCGAAGACTGCCGAGACGAAGCCCAGGCCGAAAGCGGTATGCCAAGAAGCCGGCGGCAGGCGCTCGACCGGCATCATCGAGGCGCAGGTCACCAGGGAGAGCAGAAAAATCGATCCCTTGAAGGTCTCGGGCAACACTTCCCAGTCGGGCCGACGCAGGCCGACGGTGAGCAGGATCGCCAGCCATACCGCCACACCGATGAAGGGAAAGCTGTCGGAGAAGGATTCGAATTTGGTATTCACCACCACGTTGGTGATCATGGCAAACATCAGGATCAGAACGACGATGCCGAGCCGGGCCCGGTCGACCCGGGTGTGGCCGTGGGCATCTTTGAGTATCGGCGAATAAGCGTGTTGCTGCTTGGCGGCGATGACGCCGACGATAGTCAGCGCCACGACGGCTGCGGCATAGGCATCGAACACGATCAGCGGCTTGACGCCATCTATCCACATCATGGTCGTGGTCGTGTCGCCGACCACGCTGCCCGAGCCTCCGGCGTTCGAGGCTGCCACAATGGCGGCGAGATAGCCGACATGCACCTTTGCCTTGAACAACTGGTGCGCCATCGCCCCACCGATCAGCGCGGCGGCAATGTTGTCGAGGAAGCTTGAGAGCACGAACACCATCACCAGAAGCATGAAGCCGCCACGCCAGTCGTCGGGCAGGTATTTCGGCAGCACCACCGGAACATGGCTCTTCTCGAAATGGCGCGAGAGCAGGGAGAAACCCATCAGCAAACAGAACAAGTTGGCGAGCATCACCCATTCGTGGCCAAGATGGCTGAGCAGGCCGGGCAAGCCGTCGCCGGCGTTGAAGCCGGTGAACGCCAACTTGTACAGCGTGATGGTCGTCAGTCCGGTCAGGCCGACATAGAGCGTCTTGTCGTGGAACAGCATGACGCCGATCAGCGTCAGGGCGAACAGGATGAACTCCAGGGGGATATGGGCGACGACGAGACCGGCGCCGGCATAGGCCGGCACCGCGATGAAGCTCAGCATCAATACGCGAACGAGGAAACGGCCCACTCTTCTCTCCTCCCCAGATTCAGCCCCGATTCTATCAGCGACGTCGGGGAAATCCGCTCCCTATTGGTCGCGAACGATCATGATCTCCGGGTCACGCCACGCGATTTCGCGGATTGCCGCTGGCGAAGGCTTCGAGGTTGTCGATCAACTGGTCGGCCAGCACCTGCATCGCCGAATCCGAGGCCCAGCCGACGTGCGGGGTCAGGATGAAGTTGGGGGCGGCCAGCAGTTCCGGTTCGAGCAGTGGATTGTCCGCGCGCGGCGGCTCCTGCGACAGCACGTCGAAACCCGCCGCGATCCGGCCGGCCCTGAGTGCCTGAGCCAGCGCCCGCTCGTCCACCAGACCGCCGCGTGCGGTGTTGATCAGGAGGGCGCCCGGTTTCATCGCCTCGAGCTCGGCGGCGCCGATCATGCCGCGCGTCTGATTGTTCAGCGGGCAGTGCAGACTGAGCACGTCAGCCTCGGCCAGCAAGGTCTCGAAGGCCACGTAACCCGGGCGCACGAGCGCCGCGTCCTTGTGCTCGCCCCACAACAGGCGCATGCCGAAGGCCTCGGCCAGACGGGCCACCGCCTGACCGAGCGAGCCGCGGCCGATGAGCCCGAGGGTGCTGCCGTAGAGATCCCTGATCGGATGGTCGAAAAAACAGAACAGCGGTGCCGCCTGCCACCTCCCGACAGCCAGATCGGCGCGGTAGGCCAGGAGTTGGCGGCGCAGCGCCAGGATCAGCATCATCACGTGCTCGGGTACCGTGTGCACGGCGTAGCCGCGGATATTGCTGACAACGATGCCGTGGCTGCGGCACCATGCCAGATCAAGATTGTCGGTGCCGGTCGCCGCCCCGGCGATCATCCTGAGCTTGGGCAACTGCGCCAGCATATCGCCGCTCAATACCACCTTGTTGGTGATGGCGATGCTGGCATTTTGCAGGCGCTGGACAATCTCGTCGGGCGCGGTGAGCGGGTAGTCCTCCCATACATGGGGAAAATTCGGGCGACGCAGCCGGGCCCGGATCGAGTCGCGTTCCAGAAAAACGATGCGTTGCATGAAGCTCAATGCCTTTACTGGTGGGGCTCTCGGCGGGTTCTGCCCGCAGGAGCCGGGAAGCCACAGAACGGGATATATTTCACCATATGATATATTATCTCGGTCTTTGGAACAGCGAAAGCTCATAGTGACGCAGACCGTGCCAGCCGAAGTGAAGAGCCCGATCCAGGTCATCGAAAGGATGATGAAACTGCTCGACGTGCTCTCCTACTACCATGATCCGGTCACCTTGAAACAACTGGCGCTGGAGACCGGCCTGCATCCGTCCACCGTTCACCGCATCCTGGCTGCCATGAGCGCCAACGGCTTCGTCGAACGTGCCGAACTCGGCACCTATCAATTGGGCATCCGCCTGCTCGAACTGGGCAATCTGGTCAAGTCGCGCATCAACATCCGCGACTCCGCGATGCCCTTGATGCAGCGTCTGCACAAGCAGATCGGCGAGAGCGTCAATCTGGGCGTGCGACAAGGCGACGAGATCGTCTATGTCGAGCGCACCTCGAGCGGGCGCTCATCGGTGCGCGTCGTGCACTTGGTCGGTGCCCGGGCGCCGCTGCACGTCACCGCAGTGGGCAAGCTATTTTTGGTCGAAGACGGTCCGCAAAAGGTGCGCGAATACGCCAAACGCACTGGCCTGCCCGGCCTCACGCCGAGCTCGCTGACCACGCTGCCGGCGCTCGAGCGAGAACTCGAGCGCGTGCGCCGCCATGGCGTCGCCTTCGACAATGAGGAAATCGAACAGGGCCTGCGCTGCATCGCAGCGCCCATCCGAGCCGACTCGGGCGAACTGGTCGCCGGACTATCGGTGTCAGCACCCGCGGAACGGCACAGTCCCGACTGGGCGCCGATCGTGCGCCAGACGGCAGATGAAATTTCTGCCGCCATCGGCTACGTCAAACCGGGGAAATAGCGCCCCGGCGATCCCCAAGCGGCTCAGCCGGCCGCCAACCGCTGGGCCACCGAAGCACTCTCGACCCAGCGCCTGATACGGATGGCGTCGCCGACCCGCGTCATCCTTCCATACGAATCGAGCAGAACGATGATCATCGGCTTTTTGTTGAGCCTGGCCTGCATCACCAGGCATTTCCCCGCCTCGTTGATGAAGCCGGTCTTGGACAGGCCGATGTCCCAGGAGGAATTCCTCACCAGACTATTGGTGTTGTGGAAAATCGTCGGGTGACCGAGCACGGAAACTTCGTATTCGGTACTGGTGGTGAACTTGTGGATCAGCGGATATTTTTGTGCCGCGATGACCATCTTGACCAGATCCCGGGGGCTGGAGACATCGGTCGCGGTAAGTCCGGTGGGATCGTCAAAGTGCGTTTGGGTGAGACCGAGTTCCTGCGCTTTGCGGTTCATCGCGGCGACGAAGGCCGGCCGGCCGCCCGGGTAGTTGCTGGACAGGGCGTAAGCGGCGCGGTTCTCGGAGGACATCAGCGCCAAGTGCAGCATGTCTTCGCGGGTGAGCCGGGTGCCGACCAAAAGACGCGAACGGCTGTGGCGTATCTTATCGACATCGTCGCCGGTGATGGTCAGCACCTGATTCATGTCGGGCTTGGCATCGAGCATCACCATCGCGGTCATCAGCTTGCTGATCGAGGCGATCGGCAGAACCGCGCCGGGATTTTTGGCGAACAGTACCGCACCGGTGGCCTCATCCATGACCAAGGCAGCGGAGGATTTCAACGCCAACCGGGTGGTCTCCTGCAACGCCGTTCTTCTGAAGCGCTTCTTCGAATGGAAGTACTTCCTCGCATGAAAGTGCTTTTTCGCATAACGATGTTTCTTGATCACGGCAGCTTTCTTCTTGTGGGCCGCTTCTGCAACCCCCGGGCCGACACCTATCGTCAGACCGATCGCCATCAGCAGCAGCATCGTGATCTTTTTCATATGCTTATTCTCCAAAACCGAATTCCAGCTTGACGGGCAGTGTAACAGCGGATTGCCTCGCCGCCAACATGGGTAACGGCGTAATTTCCTATTAATTAAATCATTGCACCATTTTATTAATGCTAATGGTGAAGAAATTTCAAGACTTTTTCGCGCTGGGCCAGGGTGTCTCGTCGGCCCAGATCGATCAAAGCGCGGGTGTAGGGGCGCTCGAACAGCAGATAGCTGGTCAGCGCGCCGCCGTTCTTGTTCATCGCCCCGATGCCGCCGAGCAGGCCGCGCACCGGCCAGGGCAGGCTGCGCGCATGAGCCGCTGCCAGGTGATCCAGGCGTTCTGACGGGGCGATCACCAGCACCTCGATCGGCCGCAGCGACATGCCCTGCTCCTGCCGAACCTGCTCCGGGATCAGGCTCAAGGTCCGGTTGATGCGTCTGATGCGTTCGAGGTCGGCCCACAAGCTGTCCAGGAAGATGCTCGACAGCGCGTGACCGGCAATCTGCGCCAGCGACGGGTAACTACCATCGGCGTCGCGAAATGCTTCGGGCGTGGTCATGCGGCCGGCGCCGACGACCAGGATTCTGTCGGCCCCGAGGTGAATTGCGGGCGAGATGGGCGCGATTTGGCGCATCGAGCCGTCGCCGAAATATTCGCGATGCACCTTGACCGCCGGAAAAATGAAGGGGATCGCGCTCGATGCCATCAAGTGATCGATGCCGAGTTTGACGTGGGCGCCCAAGCGCTGCGAGCGTTGCCAGGGCTCAAGATCTGGCCGTCCTTGAAAGAAGCTGACGCTCTGCCCTGAAGAATAGCCCGAACAGGTGATGCTGATCGAATGCAATCGATGATTCGCGATGCCCTCCTCAATGCGCGAGAAATCGATGTACCGGGCAACCAGATGCCGCAGCGGCGAGTTGTCGAGCAGGGAGCGCGGGCTCCTGTTCAGCAGCCAGCCTCCGGCCATCGTCGCCAGCCAACCGGCGGCCGCGGTGGCCATACCGAGTGCGTCGGCACGATACACGTCGCCGACGTGGAAATCGCGCCAAAGTCGGAGCAACTGGCCGACGCCGGCGCTGAAATTGTCGGTCCGGGTTGCCAGGTAAGCGGCATTGACGGCGCCGGCGGAGGTTCCACAGATGATCGGAAAGGGGTTGCGCTGCTTGTCCGGCAACAGATCGCGGACCGCTGCCAGCACCCCGATCTGATAGGCGGCGCGCGCGCCGCCTCCGGTCAGGACCAGTGCCGTCCGGGTCATTACGGCTTCAGTCTCGTTTGTTGGTTGGCCGCTTCGACCGAGAGCAGGGCGGTCATGTTGACGATGCGCCGCACCGTCGCGGTCGGGGTCAGGATATGCACCGGCCGGGCCGCCCCGAGCAGCAACGGACCGACGGTGAGACCGTCGCCGGCAGCGGTCTTCAGTAGATTGAAAGCGATGTTGGCGGCGTCCAGGGTGGGCATCACCAGCAGGTTCGCCTGTCCCTTCAGGCGCGACTCGGGGAAGACCTTGGCGCGGATGCTCTCGGACAGCGCCGCATCGCCGTGCATTTCGCCATCGACTTCGAGCTGCGGCGCACGCTGCTGCAACAGCACCAGCGCCCGGCGCATCTTGACGGCGGTCGGCGTATCGTCGGTGCCGAAGCTCGAATGCGACAACAGTGCGATCTTCGGTGCCAGGCCGAAGCGCTGCACCTCCTCGGCCGCGAGCTGCGTCATCTCGGCCAGCTGCTCCGCTGTGGGATCGTAGTTCACGTAGGTGTCGCCGATGAACAGCGTGCGGGAAGGCAGAATCAGCATGTTCATCGCGTAGAAACTGCCGACCCCTGGGGACAGCCCGATGACGTTGGCGATGTAGCGCAGGTGCAGGGAATGGCTGCCGAAGGTGCCGCAGAGCATGCCGTCGGCGTAGTCATGCCTGACCAGCAGCGCCCCGATCAGCGTGGTCCGGCGGCGCGCCTCGCGTTTGGCGTACTCGATGCTCACACCCTTGCGGCTCATCAGCGCGTAATAGTCGCTCCAGAAGTCGCGATAGCGCGGATCAGAATCGGGATTGACCAGTTCGAAATGTTCCCCGGGCCTGATGCGCAGACCGAATTTGGCGATGCGCATTTCGACCACGCCGGGGCGGCCGATCAGGATCGGACGCGCCAGACCCTCGTCCACGACCGTCTGCACCGCGCGCAGGACGCGTTCCTCCTCGCCCTCGCAGAAGACGATGCGCTGCGGCTTGCGCTTCGCGGCACTGAAGATCGGCCGCATCTGCAGCCCCGAGTGATAGACGAACTCGTTCAACTGCGCCCGATAGGCGTCAAGATCGGCCAGGGGCCGGGTCGCCACGCCGGAATCCATCGCCGCCTGGGCTACCGCCGGCGCGATCCTGACGATCAGGCGGGGATCGAAGGGACTGGGGATCAGGAAGTCTGGACCGAACTTGACCTCCTCGCCCTGATAGGCCGCCGCCATCACGTCGGATTGCTCAGCTTGGGCCAGATCGGCGATGGCATGCACCGCCGCGAGCTTCATCGGCTCGTTGATGGTGGTGGCACCGACGTCCAGCGCGCCGCGGAAGATGAACGGAAAACAAAGGACGTTGTTGACCTGGTTCGGGTAGTCGGAGCGGCCGGTCGCCATGATGGCGTCGGGACGGACCGCCTTGGCTTCAGCCGGCAGAATCTCCGGCACCGGGTTGGCCAAGGCCAGGATCAGCGGCTGCGGGCCCATGACCCTGACCATCTCCGGCTTCAGCACGCCGCCAGCGGACACGCCGAGGAAGATGTCGGCCCCCGGCATCACATCGCCCAGCGTGCGCGCCTCGGTCTCGCGCGCGTATCTCGCCTTGGACGGATCGAGTCGCTCGTCGCGGCCGACGTAGACCACGCCCTTGCTGTCGACGATGAAGATGTTCCGCGGATCGAGTCCGAGACTCACCAGCAGATCGAGGCAGGCGATGGCAGCAGCGCCGGCGCCGGAACAGACCAGTCTGACCTCCGAGATCTTCTTGCCGACCACGCGCAGTCCGTTCAATACCGCGGCGCCGGTGATGATCGCGGTGCCGTGCTGGTCGTCATGGAACACCGGGATCTTCAGCCGTTCGCGCAATTGCCGCTCGACATAGAAGCACTCAGGCGCTTTGATGTCTTCGAGATTGATGCCACCGAAGGTCGGTTCGAGCGAGGCGATGATCTCGACCAGTTTTTCCGGGTCAGTCTCGTTGATCTCCAGATCGAAGACGTCGATGCCGGCGAACTTCTTGAACAGCACGCCCTTGCCTTCCATCACCGGCTTGCCGGCGAGCGCACCGATGTTGCCCAGGCCCAGCACCGCAGTGCCGTTGGTGATGACCGCCACCAAGTTGCCGCGTGAGGTGTAGCGGTAGGCGTTGGTCGGGTCGGCGACAATCTCATCGCAGGCGGCGGCGACGCCCGGCGTGTAAGCGAGCGCCAGATCCTGCTGGTTGGTCACCGACTTGGAGGGCGTCACCGAGATTTTTCCGGGTTTCGGCAGACGGTGGTAATCGAGTGCGGCAGCGCGGATTCTTTCATCCATGATGTGAACGGTCCTGTTCAAGTCGCGACAGTTTCGCGTGTGGGTCTGCCCAACTGGCTTGTCGCCATTGTAACGCTGCCGCCGGCGCACCTGCCGGGTTTGCTCGCGGCGGCCTCCATGCCATAATGGCGCCCCTGGCGTCGGGCAAAACCCTCGCCCGCTGTGCCCCGGGCTTGGTCCGCTTCACCTGCTCAGGCCGGGAATTGCCGAACACTTCCGTCGACCGGTCGCATCTTTGGCTCCCCCGTTTCCTCCTGGAGAATTCGCAATCATGAATGAATGCATAGCGCAATCTGCGGCCCCCGATTACGTCCGCAACCGCAAGCTGAAAGCCTGGGTTGCGGAAATCGCGGCATTGACCGAGCCCGAGCGCGTCGTCTGGTGTGACGGCTCCGATGAGGAGTATCAGCGCTTGTGCGACGACATGGTCGAAGCCGGCAGCATGACCAGATTGAACCCGGCCAAGCGCCCCAATTCCTTCCTCGCCTGCTCCGATCCTTCCGACGTGGCGCGCGTCGAAGATCGCACCTTCATCTGCACCACAGACCGGGAAGATGCCGGTCCGAACAACAACTGGGAAGACCCGGACAAGATGAAATCGCTGTTGCGCGGCCTGTTCGAGGGCTGCATGCGCGGCCGCACGATGTACGTCATCCCCTTCTCGATGGGTCCGATCGGCAGCCCGATCGCCCATATCGGCGTCGAGATTTCCGACTCCGCGTACGTCGTGGTGAACATGAAAATCATGACCCGGATGGGCCGCAAGGTTTTCGACCAGCTGGGCGAGGACGGCGCCTTCGTGCCCTGCCTGCACTCGGTAGGAATGCCGCTTGCGGCCGGCCAGAAGGACCAGCCCTGGCCCTGCAACAAGGAACACAAGTACATCGTCCATTTCCCGGAAACGCGCGAAATCTGGTCCTTCGGTTCCGGCTATGGAGGCAATGCGCTGCTCGGCAAAAAATGCTTCGCCCTGCGCATCGCCTCGACCATGGCGCGCGACGAGGGCTGGCTGGCCGAACACATGCTGATCCTCGGCGTGGAAAATCCCCAGGGCGAGAAGAGCTATGTCGCCGCTGCCTTTCCCTCGGCTTGCGGCAAGACCAACTTTTCCATGATGATCCCGCCGCAGTCGCTCGGCGGCTGGAAGGTGACCACGGTCGGCGACGACATCGCCTGGATCAAGCCGGGCAAGGACGGCCGGCTCTATGCCATCAATCCGGAAGCGGGCTACTTCGGCGTGGCGCCCGGCACCTCGGAGAAGACCAATTTCAACGCAATGATGACGCTCAAGGAGAACGTCATCTTCACCAACGTAGCGCTGACCGACGACGGCGACGTGTGGTGGGAGGGCATGACCAAGGAAGCGCCAGCGCACCTGATCGACTGGACCGGCCAGGACTGGACGCCTGAAATCGGCCGGCAGACCGGCAGGAAAGCGGCACATCCGAACGCCCGTTTCACCGTTGCCGCCAGCCAGTGCCCTTCGATTGATCCGGATTGGGAAAACCCCGCCGGGGTTCCCATCGCCGCCTTCGTCTTCGGTGGCCGCCGCTCCACCACGGTGCCGCTGGTGTATGAGGCCTTCAACTGGAACTACGGCGTCTATATGGCAGCCACGCTCGGCTCGGAAACCACCGCCGCCGCCGCCGGCCAGATGGGTGTGGTGCGGCGCGACCCTTTCGCCATGCTGCCTTTCTGCGGCTACCACATGGGCGACTACTTCAACCACTGGCTGCGCATCGGCCACGCCGTCCGTCACGCGCCGCGGATTTTCACGGTCAACTGGTTCCGCCACGACCAGGACGGCAATTTTATGTGGCCCGGCTTTGGCGAAAACATGCGCGTCTTGAAGTGGATCATCGATCGCGTCAAAGGCCGTGCCGCGGCCCGCGAAACCACCCTGGGCTGGATGCCGAAATACGAGGATATCGACTGGTCGGGATTCTCCGGCCTGATCCGCGAACAGTTCGAGGAATTAACCGCTGTCGACGCAGACATGTGGCGCGAAGAACTCAGACTGCACGCCGAATGGTTCGAAAAGCTGAAGAGTCGTCTGCCGCGTGAATTGCTGCTGAAGCGAGAACTGTTCGAACTCGCGTTGATAGACTGATCGCGGCGGATTTCACTGCCAGACATCGAAAGAACGACGAGGCGGTCCTACCGGTCCGCCGCCGAGCGTCCGAACCTGGGTGGATGCGAACGGGAGAACCAATCCGCCACGCATCCACCCGAGGCGCGACTCAAGAGGGTCGCGAACCCGTAGGAAACGGCCAAGCCGCCGCCGGATTCAGCGACGACTTCATGCCCGGCGCAGCTGCGGTGGACGGCTGAACGGCAGGCGCTGGGGCCGGCTTCACTACCGGCTTTGCCGCAGGCTTGGCAGCAGCCTTCTTCGGCGCCGCTTTCTTGACCGCAGGCTTGGCAGCGACCTTCTTCGGCGCCGCCTTCTTGACCGCAGGCTTGGCGGCGGCCTTCTTCACTGCCGGCTTCTTGGCGGCGACCTTCTTCACCGCCGGCTTCTTGGCGGCGGCCTTCTTCACTGCCGGCTTCTTGGCGGCGACCTTCTTCACCGCCGGCTTCTTGGCGGCGACCTTCTTCACCGCCGGCTTCTTGGCGGCGACCTTCTTCACCGCCGGCTTCTTGGCGGCGACCTTC
>JAJXTQ010000404.1 GCA_021783685.1 Pseudomonadota bacterium
TCATGATGCTGCCGGCGGGGTTGTGCACCGAACCGCCGGCGAGGTTTCCCTTCAGATGGACGATACCGCCGTCGGAGGTCACATCGCCGAATACGTCGGCGAGGAAGCTCATGTTGTGTCCCTTCACCTGGCGCCGTTCCTGCACCTCGCCGTGCTCCTCGAAGTCGGAGCCGGAGAGAAAAAGGTCGCCGGTGGTGCGCAGGCTGACACCTTGTCGGTTGACGATCTTTTCCGAGACCGAGATGAAGTTCGAAGCGTTGTCGATATTGACGAATCCGGTGATGGCGGCGACGATGAACTCGCCCTCGGCGCTGCGCTCCACCCGGGTCCCCGGTCCGGCCACGGTCTCGATATCGAAATCCTTGGGGATTGCCGGTGCGATCACGTCTCCCAGCACATTGAAGCCCAATTCACCCAGCGCGCGGGGGATCTTCTTCAGGAGCCGGGTGTCGGCTGAAACCTGGGGAAAGTGATTATTGAAACGGGCGAGATCGATGCGGCCGTTGGGCAGGATCGTGGGAGCATCGTCCCGATGCAGGATGTTGCTCTGTTCCTTGATGCTGGCGTCGGTGCCGGCAATGCACGGCTTGGCCTGGGCAATCTCCAATCTTTCCGCGGTATTTCTGGCGATTGCTGCGCGCACCGCAGCCATGTCGATGCCGAAGCGGATGTTCTTCTCCCACATGGCGGCGATGAATTCATCCGGGTCCAGACGGGTGGGTTCGGATAGCGTCTTGGTTTCGTAGCGCAGGATAGGCAGGCTGCCGTCCTCCCCAGGTTCGCCGAAGACCGGTTCCAGCGAGCTTCTCTCTATGCTCACCGGTTCGAACAGGTATTCGGCCGCGCTGCCATCGCGCGAGGCCTTGACGCCATGATATATTTTCCGTCGTTCCTCGCTGAAAGGAATGATGTCCCTCGCCAGGCGGACCCGCTTGCCTGCAGCACCGGGCGCGGAGGCCATGGTCGCGGGTGGCAGCGTCGGATAGAGCAAGCTCAGGAACAGCGGGTAGTCGAGGTCGGAGAACAGCGCATTGGCGGCAAACACCCGCTCGACGAACTGCAGAAAGCTGGTTTCGGATTCAAACAGCGAGGCATCGACATACAGGCCGCCGGAACGTCGTTCAATGAAGCGCGGCAGCAGCACCTCTATCGGCCCGGACGTCATCGCCGGGCGTTCGGCACCGGTTTCCGAAGGGCCTTCGTCCTGGCTTAGAGCGCCGTCGATCATCTGCGTCTCAGTACTCGGACCATCATGGGGGCAGCTTCGTACATATAGACGAATAAGATTATCCTATATCCATCGTTTCGGGTCAGCCACTTCCCCGATGTCGGCGGATCGCGGACAATTCGTCTTCTGAAGACTTTTCCTCGCTCCATGGCATTCCTGTTCCGCCTCCTGGCGCACCTGCCGCTGCCCTTGCTGCACAATATCGGCGCGCTGGCCGGCTGGCTGGCCTATCTGTGCTCGCCGACCTATCGCCGCCACTTGCGCGAGAACACAGCGCTGGCGGGCCTCCAGTCGGTTCGTCTGGCGGCGGTCGCCGAAGCCGGCAAGAGCATTATCGAACTGCCCAAGATCTGGCTGCGGCCCCAGGAAGAAGTGATCGAACGCGTCGTATGCGTCTCCGGCTGGGAGCTGGTGGAGGCCGCCTGGCGCGAGGAGCGCGGCATCCTTTTCCTGACGCCACACCTGGGCTGTTTCGAGATCACCGCCCAGTACTATGCTGCGCGGCGGCCGATCACCGTGCTCTACCGGCCGCCCAAGCAGGCCTGGTTGAGGCCTTTGGTGGAGCAGGGGCGGGGCGCCAATCTGCGCTTGGCGCCTGCCGATTTTTCCGGCGTTCGCCTGCTGATGCGGGCGCTCAGGCGTCGAGAAGCCGTCGGTATCCTGCCCGACCAGGTGCCGGGACTGGGCGAGGGGGTTTGGGCCCCGTTCTTCGACCGTCCGGCCTATACCATGACCTTGGCGGTACGCCTGGCCGAGGCTGGTGCCACCGTACTGCTGGCGTATGCAGAACGCCTGGCCTACGGTGCCGGCTATCGTCTGCATCTGCGCACCCTCTCCGCGCCGCTGGCCGGGACGCTGGCAGAGCGCGCGACGCAGTTGAACGGTGAATTGGAAATGCTGATCCGAGAATGCCCGGAGCAGTACTTGTGGGGCTACAACCGCTACAAGGCGCCGGCCGGCGTTCCGGCTCCGAAGGGAAGTGATCGTGAGGATTGAATCGTGTTGACGAGACTGGCGCTGGCCCTGATGTGGCTGCTGCATTTTTTGCCGCTCTCCTGGTTGTCGCCCTTGGGAAAGGTCTTCGGCCGGCTGCTTTTCGCGCTCGCCGGCGATCGGCGCCGGGTCACGCTGATCAATCTGGGTCTATGCTTTCCCGGGATGCCGGAGCGCGAGAGATACGCGCTGGCCCGCCGCCATTTCGAGGTCTTCGGCCGCAGTTTCCTCGAACGCGGCCTGCTCTGGTGGGCGTCGCCCGCGCGCCTGCGGCGGCTGGTACGTCTGGAGGGCTTGGCGCATCTCGATGCCGTCGCCGGGCGCCCGGTGATTTTGCTGGTGCCGCACTTCGTCGGCCTGGACATCGGTGGTACGCGCGTGATGCTCGAATTCGACATCGTCAGCATCTATGCCAATCAGAAGAATCTGCTGTTCAACGCCGCTCTATTGAAGGGCCGCAGCCGCTTCGGCGGTTCCACCCTGCTCTCGCGCCAGGAAGGCACGCGCAAGGCGATCAAGGCGATGCGCGCGGGCAAGCCGTTCTATTATCTGCCGGACATGGACTACGGCGAGCGCGACACGATCTTCGTGCCCTTCTTCGGCGTGCCGGCGGCGACCATCACCGGCCT
>JAJXTQ010000405.1 GCA_021783685.1 Pseudomonadota bacterium
CGAGGACCTGCAGAAATATCTGCGCGGCCATGACGGACAGGCCATGCGGTTGTGGATCTTCCTGGGACGCGCCTCGCAGCCCGAGTTCCAGGATCTGGCGGACGATCTGTTCGAGCGCCTGCCCTGCCCCTTGCTCGAAGTCGACCTGCATCAGAACAGCCGCTGGCAGATCCATCGGGTCCGACCCATGGCGTTCAGCGACCTGACGGCTGAACAGCGTGAACTGTTCACCGCCGCCATGGAACATTATCTTGCCGGCACCTGGCAGAGCCCACGCCGGCGTTCGGCCGGCCGCTATGATCTGGCCATCCTGCATGACCCCGACGAAGCCATGCCGCCGTCCAATCCCAAGGCGCTGAAATCCTTCATCCGCGCCGGCAAGCGTCTGGGCCTCGACGTCGAACTCATCACCCGCAAGGACTACGGCCGGCTGGCCGAGTACGACGCCCTGTTCATCCGCGAGACGACTTCGATCAACCATCACACCTTCCGTTTCGCCAAGCGCGCCGAGGCGCAGGGACTGGTGGTGATCGACGATCCGACCTCCATCCTGCGCTGCACCAACAAGGTCTACCTCGCCGAACTCCTGCGCACGCATCAGGTGAAAACGCCCGCCACCCAGATCCTGCGGCGCGAACGCAACCTCGAACTCGAAGCACCGCTCGCTTACCCGGTGGTGTTGAAGATTCCCGACGGCGCGTTCTCCGTCGGGGTCAGCAAGGTGGCGGACGCGGATGAACTCAAGGCCGTCGCCGAGCAGATGTTCCAGAAGTCCGACCTGATCCTGGCCCAGGAATTCCTCTACACCGAATATGACTGGCGCATCGGCGTCCTCAACCGCCAGCCCTTCTTCGCCTGTCAGTACTTCATGAGCAAGGATCACTGGCAGATCTACGACCACAAGGCCAGCGGCGGCACCGCCGCGGGCAATTCGCGCACGCTACCGCTGGAACGCGTACCCGCAGCGGTCCTCAGGACGGCCGTCAAGGCGGCTCGCTTGATCGGCACCGGCCTCTACGGTGTCGACCTGAAACAGACGCACCGCGGCGTGTGTGTGATCGAAATCAACGACAACCCCAACCTCGACGCCGGCGTGGAGGACGAGATCCTGAAAGAACAGCTCTACGAGGAAATCATGGCCGAGTTCCTGCGCCGGCTGGAGCAACGCACGCGGCTGCGCTACGGCGGCGCCTGATCCCCTGCCCGGCGGCTTCCCGGTCCGGGCCGGACTGATAGACTAACGGGCGCGCACCGGAACGACGGTTCGGTGGTCCCGACGCGCCCCCGCACAAGAACATCTGCCAAGGAGTGCACCCATGTCCCTGACCATCGAGCAGGCCAACGCGCAGCTCACCGAAAAGCCCGGCCTCTTCAACTTCGAGGAAATCGAGATCCGCGGCGTGCCCACGCGCGTCTGGAAGGCGGCGCCGCCGTCGCTGCGCACCGTGCTGGACATCAGCCGCGGTCATGGCGCCAAGGATTACCTGGTCTACGAGGGCGAGCGCTGGACCTTCGCCGAGCACTACCGCGCCGTGGCGGCGCTGGCCACGCGCATGGTGGAAGAGCTGGGCATCCAGAAAGGCGACCGCGTCGCGCTGGCCATGCGCAACCTGCCCGAGTGGCCCATGGTGTTCTGGGCCACGGCCGCGATCGGCGCGGTGATCGTGCCGCTGAATGCCTGGTGGACCGGCGATGAGCTCGAATTCGGCCTCGCCGATTCCGGCGCACGGGTGCTGTTCTGCGACGCCGAGCGTCTGGAGCGCATCGCGCCCCATCTGGCGCGTCTGCCGGCGCTGGAACGGATCATCGTCGCCCGCGGCCCCGCCACGCTGCCCGCGGGCGTGCTCGACTTCCAGGCCTTTCGCGGCGACCTGCCGGAAAAAGCCGTGCTGCCCAAGGCCACCATCGCGCCGGACGACGACGCCACGATCTTCTACACCTCCGGCACCACCGGCAAGCCCAAGGGCGCGCTCGGCACGCACCGCAACGTCTGCCAGAACCTCATCAGCGGCGCCTTCGTGCGCATGCGCGCCAGCGTGCTGCGCGGCGAGGACCCGGCGGGCGGCATGCAGATGGTGGGGCCGAGCATGCTGCTGTCCGTGCCGCTGTTCCACGTCACCGGCTGCCACGGCTTCCTGATCGGCATGACACTGGCCGGCGGCAAGCTGGTGATGATGTACAAATGGGACGCCCAGCGCGCCATCGAGCTGATCGAGGCCGAACGCATCTCGACCTTCGGCGGCGTGCCGTCCATGGTCTGGCAGGTGCTGGAGCATCCCGACCTGCCCAACCACGATCTGTCCTGCGTGACCAACATCGCCTACGGCGGCGCCCCGGCCGCGCCCGAACTGCTCAAGCGCATCCGCCAGACCTTTCCCAAGGTCGATCCGGGCAACGGCTACGGCATGACCGAGACCTCCGCGCTGTGCACCAGCAATTCGGCCGAGGAATACCACCGCCGCCCGGACAGCGTGGGCTGCCCCGCGCCCGTCACGGAAATCAAGATCGTCGGCGCGGACGGCGCGGAACTGCCGCGCGGCGAGGTCGGCGAGTTGATGGTGAAGGGCCCGAACGTCATCAAGGGCTACTGGAACCGGCCGGAGGCCAATGCATCGACCTTCGTCGACGGCTGGCTGCACACGGGCGACTTGGCGCGCATGGACCAGGAAGGCTATCTCTACATCGTCGATCGGGCCAAGGACATGCTGATCCGCGGCGGCGAGAACATCTATTGCGTCGAGGTGGAAGATGCCCTCTACAGCCATCCGGCCGTGATGGACGCCGCGGTCATCGGCATTCCGCACCGGGTGCTGGGTGAGGAAGTCGGCGCCGTGGTGCAGATCGCGCCGG
>JAJXTQ010000406.1 GCA_021783685.1 Pseudomonadota bacterium
TCCAGGGTGGTGGGCCAGTCGGCGCCCCAGCCGCCGTATTCGGTGGGGACCAGCAGCGACAGCAGGCCGCTGTCGCGCAGATCCTGGCGTTCGGCGGTGGCCGAGCCGCCGGCGCGGTCGCGTTCCACCGCCGTGGCGCGCCACTTGTCGGCGAGCTGGCGGGCGATCTCAACCGGGTTGGAGGCCCGGAGACGGGTCAGATGTTCAGCGGACTGGCTCATGCGATTTTCCTTGCGGATTGGCGTTGCAGACTGTTGTTCAAAAACTCGGGCGCGGCCCAGGCGTCGAGCGGCACCGGCTCGAGCAGCAGCTTGTGGTCGAGGAGGAACTGTTGCGTCCGTTCGAGCAGGGCAAGGGCATCGACATCCAGACGCGGCACCAGGTGCTGGTTGAAATCGGCGCCGAAGCCCTTGCGGATCGCCGCTTCGGAGACGCCAAGGTTGGCGGCGTGCAGGGCCGCGACCTCATCGCCGTGCTGGCGCGCCCACAGTCCCGCATCGACCGCCGCGTCGACCAGCCGCTGCACCACCCCGGGCCGGCTTTCCACCAGTGCGCTGCTCACCGTCCACACGCTGGCGTAGGCATTGCGTGCGTCCAGGCCCAGGTCGAGCACCGGCCGGGCACCGATGCGGGTCTCCAGTTCGGCCGCCCACGGCAGCCAGGCGAACAGGGCCTCGGCCCGGTCCTGTTCCAGAATCGCCGCCTGTTGCCCGGCCACGTCCGGGAACAGATCGGCGCCTTTCAGCGAGCTGGCCGCCTGCAGCCGCTCCGGCGGCACGTCCACGCCCGGACTTTCGATGCGGACCAGCTCGATGTCATCGACGCTCAGCCCGCCCGCCGCCAGCGTGTGCAGCAGGGCGCGCGCCTCCCAGGTGCCCAGCGCGACCAGGGTCTGGCGCCAGGGGTCGAGTTCCAGATAATTCCCCAACTCGCGGCGCAGGATGCGCGTGGCCGAGGCCGAGACGCCGACGCGGCGGCCGGCGAGATCGGCCGGTGTGCGGATCGGGCTGTCGGCCCGCACGTAGTAACCCCCGCGGCCCAGCACCGGCGTGATGCCGAGCAGCCGGGTACGGCCCGGCGCGCGCAGCCCTTCGCTCACGAGCGGCGGGATCTCGCCGCCGAAGCGGGTGTAGGCCGGCTGGTCGTAGGTGAAATGCACCGCCCCTTGCTGGCCGCTCAGGATGTCGAGCGCGATGTCGCGCTGGCGCAGGATCCCCGAACTCAAGGCCGTGAGCAGGGCATTGGGCACCGGGCAGTTGCTGTAGGTCAGCGTGTCCGGGCCGGTTTGCGTCTGGCTCAGGCGATGGCTTGTTGGTTCGGCTGGGTTTGCCATGCGTCGTCTCCCAAGGGTTGTGGTTGGCGCAGACCCAGGTGGTCGCGCAGGGTGTGGCCTTCGTATTCGGTCCGGAACAGTCCGCGGGCCTGCAGGATCGGCACCACCTGATCGACGAATTCGTCGTAGGCGCCGGGTAGGAAGGCGGGGGATACGATGAAGCCGTCGGCGGCTTCGGCCTTGAAATGGGCCTCGAGCTGATCGGCGATCTGCTCGCCGGTGCCTACCCACTGCGGCACGAAGGCCACGTTGGTGCCGTAGCGCCGACCCATTTCGCCCAGGGTCAGGTCGTGGGCCTGCATCGCCATCGCGAACATGTGCAGCGGCGTCGGCACGTTGCGCGACTTCAGGTCACGCAGCACCTCGCTCATCGGCGCGTCCAGCGGATAGGCCGCGAGATTGATGCCGGTATGGCTCGACAGCGTGGAGAGGCCGACCTCGGGATGCACCAGCGCGTTCAGATACCCCAGCCGCTCGCGGGCGATGGCCTCGGTCTCGCCCAGTACCGGCATGACGGCGGTGAAGATCTTGGTCTGCCCCGGATCGCGGCCAGCGGCCTTGACCTGTGCCTTGATGTCCCGGTAGTTCGCCTGCATGAAGGCGAGGTTGGGCGCGACGCTGAACACCGCCTCGGCCCAGCGGCCGGCAAAGCGCTTGCCGCGATCCGACAGCCCGGCCTGCAGGATCACCGGTTCACCCTGCGGCGAACGCGGCACCTGCAGCGGTCCGCGCACTTTCAGCCACTCGCCCTGATGATCGACGTAGCGCACCTTGGCCGGATCGGCGAACAGGCCCGCGGCCTTGTCCAGCTTGAGCGCATCGGCGTCCCAGCTGTTCCACAGCTTGCGCACCGCGGCCAGGAACTCATCCGCACGGTCGTAGCGGGCGTCGTGCTCGAGGTGCTGCTCGAAGCCGAAGTTGCGCGCCTCGGCGTGGTTGAGCGAAGTCACCACGTTCCAGGAAACGCGTCCGGCGGAGAGCTGGTCCAGGGTCGCGAACAGGCGCGCGACGTGATAGGGCGGGTAGTAGGTGGTGGACACCGTCGCGCCGAGACCCAGATGCTCGGTGACGGCCGCCATGGTGGCGATCACCGCGCCCGGCTCCAGCGCCACCGCGCCCTGACCGCCATAGCGCACGCCGGTCTCCAGGTTGTCGCCGTAGCCGTCCTCGACCGCCAGCCCATCGGGCAGGAACAGGAGATCGAACTTGCCGCGCTCCAGGGTGCGGGCGATGTGCTGGTAGTACGCCTTGGTCAGAAAGCCATTGCTGGCGCGGGCATGGCGCCAGGCGCCATGGGCGTGGGTGACGTTGCCGGCGGAAAAGAAGCCGGCCAGATGCAGTTGTCGGGGTGTGCTCATGAAATCAGCTTCCGTATTGACGCAGGGGAAGATCGGCTTCGTTCGCCGGCCGGATGGTCAGGCCATGCAGCCGACCGAGCGCGAGCCGCGCACTCTCCAGCCGCAGCAGGATTTCGGCGCTGAATCCGCCCCCCGCCTCGGCGGATTTGAGATCGGTG
>JAJXTQ010000019.1 GCA_021783685.1 Pseudomonadota bacterium
GATGGACTACGAGACCGGCCTCGACCGCGAGGACTTGCGCCAGCTCACCCACGTCTCGCGGGTGGTGGACGAGCGGCTCAACCGCGCCCACAACCGCCATGCGCCCTATGTCGGCGAGAATGCCTTCGCGCACAAGGGCGGGCTGCACGTCTCGGCGGTTGAAAAGGACGCCCGCAGCTATGAGCACGTCCAGCCCGAGGACGTCGGCAACACGCGCAAGATCCTGGTCTCCGATCAAGCCGGGCGCTCCAACGTGCTCTCGCTGCTGCGCGAGGTGGGGCTCGTCATCGAAGCCAATGATCCGCGCGTGGACCGCCTGGTGCGGCTGGTCAAGGAACGCGAATTCATCGGCTACACCTACGATGGGGCAGAGGCCAGTTTCGAACTGCTCGCCCGCCAGGAACTCGAACAGCGCACGCCACCCTTCGAACTGGTGAGCTACCGGGTGATGGACGAGCGGCGCATGACCGAGAGCGGCGCGCCCTTCGCCCTCGCCGAGGCGACCATGAAGGTGCGCGTGGACGGCGAACTGCACATGACCGTGGCCGAGGGCAACGGCCCGGTGAACGCGCTCGACCGCGCGCTGCGCAAGGCACTGTTGACGGCTTACCCTGCGCTGGTGGACATGCACCTGGTGGACTACAAGGTGCGCATTTTGGGTTCGGGTGCGGGGACCGACGCCCTGATCCGGGTCATGATCGAAAGCACCGACGGCTCCGGCCGGCGCTGGACCACCGTCGGCGTGTCGAGCAACGTCATCGAGGCCTCCTGGCAGGCGCTCTCCGACGCGGTGGTCTACAAGCTCCACATCCCCTGATTTGGCGGACCGATCCCTACTCTTCCAGAGCCCGCGCGCGCGGCCGATAGCAAGGCAGGCGGAGCGAGCTGAAGGGTAGAGGGCATGTCGGAAGAGCGCGATCTGGGCTTGATCCTCGACAGCGGTGTGCCGCTGGTGGTGATCGAAACCCACGAGGAGCAGCGGGTCCTGGAACTGGCGACGCGGCTCGCCATCGCGCGCGACTGGACGGTTTTCACATGGAGTGCCACCGCCGGCCTGCGCCGCGAGCCGGCGGATGCCGAAACGCCGGCCCCGGTGGGGACGCGCAAGCCGGATGGCATGCTGGAACACCTCCGCGACGAGCCCGCGGCCGGCCTCTACGTTCTGTACGATTTTCATCCCTATCTCGCTGACGCGCCGCTCATCGTGCGCCTGCTGCGCGACATCGCCCAAAGGCCCCTGCCGCGCCCCTTGCACCTGTTTCTGGTCGGGCCACGCTGCGAGTTGCCGGAGGAACTGCATCGCCTCGCGGCGCGGTTCACGTTGCGGCTGCCGGATGCCGCGGCACTGGAACGGCTGGTGCGCGAGGAAGCGCAATCCTGGAGCGCCGCCCATCGCGGGGCGCGGGTGCGCAGCGATCGGCGCCAGATGGAGCGGATCATCCGGAATCTGCGCGGCATGCCCGAGCAGGACGCGCGGCGGCTGGTGCGCGGCGCGATCTGGGATGATGGCGCCCTCACCGAGGCCGATCTGCCGACGCTCAACAAGGCCCGATTCGAGCTGCTCGATCTGTCCGGCGCGGTGCATTTCGAGCTCGAGACGGCGCGCCCCGATGATCTGGGCGGCCTGCGGCGCTTCAAGGCCTGGCTGGCGGAGCGGCAGGCGGCTTTTCTCGGGTCGGGCGCGGCGGCCGGCCTGCCGCCGCCGCGCGGGGTGCTGCTCCTGGGCGTGCAGGGCAGTGGCAAGAGCCTCGCGGCGCGCGCAGTCGCCGGCGCCTGGGGCGTTCCCTTGTTGCGGCTCGACATGGGCACGCTCTACAACAAGTACTACGGCGAATCCGAACGCAATCTGCGCAGCGCGCTCACCCTGGCGGAGCACATGGCGCCTTGCGTGCTGTGGATCGACGAGATCGAAAAGGCGTTGGCGAGCGGCGGCGATGATGGCGGCACCTCACGGCGCATGCTCGGCACCTTGCTCACCTGGCTCGCCGAACGGCCGGCGCCGGTGTTCGTCGCCGCCACGGCCAACGATATTCAGCAACTGCCACCGGAGCTGATCCGCAAGGGCCGTCTGGACGAGATCTTCTTCGTCGATCTGCCCGATGCCGGGATTCGGGCGGAGATCTTTGCCATCCAGTTGCGCAGGCGGGCGCTCGATCCGGCGGATTTCGATCAGGCCGAGCTGGCGCGGCTGAGCGAGGGATTTTCCGGCGCCGAGATCGAACAGGCCGTGGTCTCGGCCTGCTACGGCGCCGCCGCGGCGGGGCGTGCGGCCCGTCAGGCGGATGTGGCGCGTGCGATCGGCCAGACACGGCCGCTGGCGCAGGTGATGGCCGAATCGGTCGCCGCCCTGCGCGATTGGGCGCGCGGTCGCACCGTGCCGGCGGATTGAGCCGCCGCAGTGTCCGCTGGTCCGCGGATCACCGCGCGCCGAACCGTTTCCATACCCGCCCCATGAGGGAGCCGATGGCGGGCGGATAGAAGCGCGTGAGGTAGTCGCTGAGGTAGGCATCGGGTCCGACCCGAACGCGCGGGCGATTGTGGCGGATGGCCTGCTCGATCTTTGCCGCGACTCGCTCCGGCGCCGTACCGAAGCGACCCATCTGTGTCTGGGCCTGCTCCAGCAACGCGCGGTGAGCGGCGCTCTGCGCGCGTGCGGCTCTGAAAATGTTGGTGCGGATGGCGCCCGGATGCATGGCGGTCACGCCGATGCCGCTGCCGGTCAGCTCGGCGCGCAGCGATTCGGTGAAACCACGCACGGCGAACTTGCTGGCGCAATAGGCTCCCTGCGCCGGCAGACCGTAGAAGCCGAACATGCTGGAGAGGTTGACGATGTGGCCCTCGCCCGCGCCACGCAGATGCGGCAGGAAAAAGGTGCAGCCGTAGACGACGCCCCAGAAATTGGTGGCAAACAGCCATTCGAAATCATCCAGTGCGTCTGCCGCCACCGGATCGAACGCCATGACGCCCGCATTGTTGACGACGATGTGCACCGCGCCGTGCGCCGCGAGGACGGCCTCGGGCAGGGCGGCCATTTGCGCCTTGTCGGCGACGTCGACCGTATGGGTGCTGAACTTGCTTCCCAGCGCCGCAACCTCGGCCGCGGCTCGTGCATTGGTTTGGGCATCGATGTCGGCCAGCGCCAGACAGCAGCCGGCGCGTGCCAGCCGTAAGGCTGTCGCGCGGCCGATGCCGCTGCCGGCGCCGGTGACGACAGCCACTTTGCCATGCAGGGTGTGCATGAACGGTCCTCCTTGACAGTAATGATTCCCTTGCGGATGAACCTTGTTCGGTTCGGGCTGTGAAGGGTCCTTGCGACCTGCGAGCGCCCGGTTGAGTCATGGGCGTTCACTATCCCGCAGATCCCGTCATGGCGACGAGGCAGATCAGCGACAGCGCTTCGGCACGCTCCACCAGCGCGCCGGCCAGATCGCCGGTGAATCCACCCAGATCGTGCGACGCGCTGCGGCGCCAGTAAAGCAGCAGCGCGGCATTCGACGCGACGAGGACGCCGGCGGCGGGCACGCCCGCCAGAATGCCGATTCCGACCGTAGTCATCGCGAGGGCCGCGAGACAGGCCGTGCGGTCGTGATGCCGCGCAAGCGCATCGCCGAGGCCGCCGGCGCGGACGTAGGGCGTGGTCAGGAAGGCGGCGACCACCAGGCTGCGGCCGGCCACGGCGGCGAGCACGAGCGCGCTGATGGCCGCGCCGGCCGGCAACAGCTGCGCCAAGGCGGCGTACTTGGCGAGCAGGACCAGCACGACGGCGACCACGCCGGCTGGCCCGGAACGCGGGTCTTTCAGTACCGCAAGACGGCGGCTTCGATCACCACCCGCGGCGGCGGCATCGGCCGTGTCGGCCAGGCCGTCCAGATGCAGGCCGCCGGTCAGCCAGGCCCAGAGTGCGACGATCAGTGCGGCGGTGACGCCCGGTGCCGCAGGCAGGCAGGCGCCGAGCAAGGCCGCCGCAGCGGCCAGCAGGGTGCCGATGAGCGCGCCGACGAGCGGGTACCAGGCGAGGGAGCGACCCACCGCGAACGGATCATGGTCCACAGCGGGGACCTGCAGCCGGGTGAGGAATCCCACTGCCAGCGGCAAACCCCTCATCGCAGCAGCGCGCCATGCGACAGCAGGCGCGGCGGTCCGTCGCCGATGCTCACGGTCGAGCGGCAAGCATAGGGCACGTCGATGCGCAGCAGGTGGGGCAGCGGCATGCCCAGCAGTCGGGTCAGCAGCACCCGGATCACGCCGCCGTGGATGACCCACAGCCAGGAACCCGCCGTCATGCGTTCATGCCACTCGGCATGGGCGGCATCGATGCGGGCCGCGAAATCCGTCATGGTCTCACCCTGCGGGGGCGGGTGGCGGACCGGATCGTCCCAGAACGCCAGCAGAGCTTCCCGATCCTCGGCCAGAATGGCATCGGCCGTGCGACCTTCCCAGGCGCCGAAGTCGAGTTCCTGCAAGCGCGCCTCGACATGGACGGGAATGTCACGTGTTCCTCCCAGCCAGTGCGCAAAGGCGGCGCAACGCTGCAGGGGCGAAGTGACGATGCCGCGCCAGGGCGTGGGTTCCGCGGTGGCGCCGCGCAGCTGTTCCCAGCCGGCGGGACTCAGCGGATCATCGCGGCGCCCCCGATAGAGGGCTCCACCCTGCGGTTCACCGTGGCGCAGCAGCGTCAACTGCACGGTGGCGTGCCTTTCGTCATCCCTGATCATCGTAGTCGATCCCTCGATGCGCGCTCGGCCGGAAAGCCGACGTCTTGGTCGCGTCCTTTCGATCCCCGGCCGCGGGTGTGGCCGGGGGCGAACGGTCTGGATTGTAAGCGAGTCGCCGGAGCGACCTCATCTGTTTCTTGCGGCCGGGTCCGACGAGGGGGGCTTCGAGCCGGTCGCTCCCAAGGGGCCGGTCAAGGATGCCCGGCGACCGGGATCAGTGAAATTCCCGCGCCCGATGGGCCAATCCGCCCAGCCAATCGCTGCGATCCTGAAGGTTCCTCGCCACGAGATGCAGGACGCCGTCCTGTCGCTGCACGATGCCGGTTGCGAGCAGCAAGGTCGAGCGCAGCAAGGCCTGCCGCTGCCGTTCGGCGAGCTGCCGCCAGACGATCAGGTTGAGCTGCCCGGTCTCGTCTTCCAGGGTCACGAAGGTCACGCCCTTGGCCGTGCCGGGTTGCTGACGGCAATTCACCAGCCCCGCCACGCAGATGGCTTTCCCGGCCGGAACCTCCCAGGCGTCGCTCAGCGGGCGCGCGCCCGCTCGTTCCAGGCGAGGGCGCAGCAGGGCGACGGGGTGTCGACGCAGACTGAGCCCGCTCGCGGCATAATCCGCCAGAATCGATTCGCTTTCGCTGGGCGCACGCAGCAGCGGTTCGACTTCGTCGATGTGCGGATTTTCGAACAGCGGCGTGGGCGTTTCGATAGCGCTGGTCTGCCAATAAGCCTGATGGCGATGGCCTGCCAGGCCCCGCAAGGCATCGGCGGCCGCCAGACACTCGAGATCGCGCCGGGACAATCGCGCCCGACCCGCCAGATCGTCGAGGGTGCGATAGGGGCGGATGCAGCGCGCCTGCATCAGGCGCTCCGCAGCTGCGCGGGACAGGCCCTTCACCAGCCGCAGACCCAGACGCAGCGCCCGCTCGGCACCTTCCACCGTAGAGTCCCATGCGCTGATGCCGGCATCGACGGGAAGAACCGTCACGCCGTGCTCCTGGGCATCGCGCACCAGCTGCGCCGGCGCATGGAATCCCATCGGCTGCGCGTTGAGCAGCCCGGCGCAAAAAGCCGCGGGATGATGGCGCTTGAGCCAGGCCGACACATAGGCCAGCAAGGCAAAGCTGGCCGAATGGCTCTCGGGAAAACCGTATTCGCCGAAGCCGCGGATCTGCTGGATGATCTGCAGGGCAAAGCGCTCACCGTAACCCCGCTCGGTCATGCCCTGCAGCAGGCGCCGCTCGAACTGCCCCAGGCGGCCCTTGGCATGCCACGCGCCCATGGCGCGCCGCAACTGATCGGCCTCTCCCGCACTGAAACCTGCCGCCACCATCGCCAGCTGCATGACCTGCTCCTGAAAGATGGGCACGCCCAAAGTGCGTGCGAGCACCTCGCGCACGGCGGCGCTGGGATAGGACACCGGCTCGCGCCCGGCACGGCGCGCCAGGTAGGGATGGACCATCTGTCCCTGGATCGGGCCGGGACGCACGATCGCGATCTGGATGACCAGATCGTAGTAATTGCGGGGCTTTAGGCGCGGCAGCATGCTCATCTGGGCCCGCGATTCCACCTGAAACACCCCCACGCTGTCTCCGGCCGAAAGCATGTCGTATACCGCCGGATCCTCGGCCGGCACGTCGGCCAGGCCCATCGGGCGAGGGCTGTAGGCCGAGACATATGCCAGTGTCTTGCGGATGGCGGTGAGCATGCCGAGGGCCAGGACATCGACCTTCAGTAGACCTAGGGATTCCAGATCGTCCTTGTCCCACTGGATCACGGTGCGCCCGGCCATGGCGGCATGCTCGACCGGCACCAGGTGCGACAGGTGATCGGCCGCGATGACAAAGCCGCCGACGTGTTGCGAGAGGTGTCGCGGAAATCCGATCAGGGTATTGACGAGCGCCGAGAGCTGGCGCAACACCCGTCCCCCGGGGTCATAGCCATTGGCCCGCAGCTGTGCGGGATCGAGCCGATAGCCGTCCAGCCGGTCTACCGTGCGCGTCAGCCGTTCGATTTCGGGCAGGTCCATGCCCAGTGCCTTGCCGACGTCGCGGATGGCACTGCGGGTTTGATAGGTGATCACGCTCGCCGCGAGAGCGGCCCGGTGGCGACCGTACTTGGCATAGAGGTACTGGATGATCTCTTCGCGCCGTTCGTGTTCGAAGTCGACATCGATGTCCGGCGGTTCGTTGCGTTCGCGGGAAATGAAGCGGCCGAACAGGAGATCCATCCGGTTGGGGTCGACTTCGGTGATGCCCAGGCAATAGCACACGGCCGAATTGGCAGCCGAACCGCGTCCCTGGCACAGGATGCCGAGGCTACGGGCATGGCGAACGAGGTCGTGCACGGTCAGGAAAAACGGCTCGTAATGCATCTCGGCGATCAAGGCCAGTTCCTGCTCGACCAGCGACCGGACCTTGGCAGGCACCCCTGCCGGCCACCGCTGGCGCGCGCCGGCCGCGGTCAGTTCGCGCAACCAGGAAGCGGGCGTATGGCCCTCTGCCACCAGCTCCGAGGGATATTCGTAGTGCAGCTCGTCCAGGGAAAACCGGCAACGCTCGGCAATCTTCACCGATTCTTCCAGCCACGCCGTGGGATACAGCGCCGCGAGCCGCTGCCAGGAGCGCAGATGGCGTTCCGCGTTGGAATGCAGCCGGGTGCCGAGCATCGGCAACGGGGTCTTGAGGCGGATGGCGGTCAGCACGTCCTGCAGGGGTTTGCGAGAGCGGCGGTGCAGATGCACGTCGTTGCAGGCCACGATCGGCAGGTCGAGTGCCGTGCCCAGATCGCGCAGGGCCTGAAGTTGCTCGCGGTCACGTCCGTCCAGAAAGCGGCCCGCGCCGACCCACAGACGCTGTGGAAACAGGGCCTGCAGGAAGCGGCCATCGGCTTCATGGCATCCCGCGCCGGGAAGCCAGATGCACAGGCATTCCCCCAAGGCGGCATCCCCCAGGTCCGTCCGTTCGAGGCGGTAGTCGCCCTTGTCGGCCTGTTGTCGTGCCCGGGTGATCAAGCCGCAGAGGCCGGCATAAGCCACGCGATCCGGGCACAACAACAGGAATTTCAGGCCATCGGCCAGGGTGAACTCGCTGCCGATGATGAGGTGAAGGGGGTGCTCCCGGGCCGCGCGGTGGGCACGCACGACCCCCGCCACGGAGCATTCATCGGTCAGCGCCAGCGCGCGATAGCCGAGTTGAGCGGCGCGCGCCACCAGTTCCTCGGGATGCGAGGCGCCTTTCAGGAAGCTGAAGTTGGAGAGGCAGTGCAGTTCCGCAAAAGCGACATGCGCTGAGGCTGCCGGAGTCGTGCATGGGATCTGGCCGGCGGTAGCGGGGGAGGTGGGGGTCAAGCGAAAATCCCCTGCACATACCACCGATCTTGCCGCCCATCCCGGAAAACCCACAGCAAGCGGCCATCGCGGTCCAGCGCCTGATAATAGTCTCGCTTTACGGCGGGTGGATCCCACCAGCCGCTCTCGATGCGCTCGGCGCTGGAGACCAGGCGCCAATGGGTCGCAGCCGCCGGAGCCGGTGCATGGAGCAGCCACGCGGGGCGCGGCGCAGCCGGGGGATGGCTGTCTGCGCGCGTGTCGGTGCGGATGCCCGAGGTCCGTTCAGGACGATGGTCGTCGGCGAGCGCGAGGATCCTGAGGGCGTCTTCACCCAAGCGATTGCGCAGTTCGTCGAGCAATTGCGACCAGTCGAGTTGGCGCGCCGCATGTCCATCGAAAAGATCCGTTGCCGCAGGGCGATGCGGATGCAGATCGGCGCAGGCCAGTTCCAGTGCCAGTACCGGTGCCGACAAAGGCGCTCGTTCCAGCTTGCCGCGTAGCAGGTGCAGGCCGTGGCGCCAATCCTGGATGGGTTGCGAGAGTTGCAGCATCAAGGTCGAAATCGCCGCACGGCGATGGAACAGCCGCAACCGGATGCGGCTCGTCGCAGCGGCGCGTTCGGTCAGAAAGCGGCCCATGGCTTCCATCAGGGCTTCGAGTATCGGTGTCAGCACCTCTAGCCGGTCGGTCTCGAGGCTCAGGTCGATGCGCCGGCAGAATCGGATCGGCTGGCGGTAGCGGCCCTCGAGAGAGGGTGTTTCACCCAATGCTTCTTCCAGTAACCGGACGAGCGCACGGCCATAGCGACGTGCCAGGCCGTCCCGCGGCAACCGCCAAAGATCGCGCAGGGTGCGCACGCCCAGCGGCGACAGGCGTTGCAAGCCGTGGAGAGAAACCGGCAGGGCGGACAGCGGCAGTTCGCCGAGCGCGGAACGCAAGGCCGCAGGTTGCAGGACACAGATCGCCTGCCCGGATCGCGCCAGCATCCAGGCCGCCAGAGGGACGGGGGCGAGGGCGATCCGGGCTTCGAGGCCCAGCCGGGCGAGCATCTGGTCGACCCTGGATCGCAGTGCGTCCAGGCCGCCGAACAGCCGCAGACTTGCGCCTACCTCGAGCAGCACGGCGTCCGGCCGATCGAGGCTGACCCAATCGGTGAAAGCCAGGCTCTCCCGCGCCACCGCTCGCCTGCGGCGCGCCTCGCTCCGGCCATCCCGGGTCTGGATGTGCAGTGAAGGGCATACGGCGTAGGCGGCCGGCAGGGACATCCCGGCCACTACCCCCCGGCGCGCCGCCACCTCGTTCACGGCGTGGATGACGCGCTGGCCGGCACATTCGCGGATCACGGCCCCGGCCACGCCTGGCGCCCATGGCCGGGCCTGCAGTGCCAGATCGGGAAGATGAATGCACAGCCACAGATGTTGCCGTGTGGGCACCGCCTCGGGCGGCGATGCGGCAAGCAAGGGCGGTGCTGCGAGGGCGAGGATCGACATGACCTCGCTTTCAGGTCTGGGCCGGGACATCGGCCCGGCCCAGGCGGATGCGGCCCTGTTTCCAACTGCCGCGCGCCCGGCGTACCGCCACCCACAGATGCTCGTCCCGGTATTCCAGTTGCAGTCGCACCGCCGCAGGTGAGGTGGCAGCCACCTGGCGCAGAAACACGATGCCCAGACCGCCGCCTGCTTCTACGGCGAGTTGCAGGCGCCGCAGGACCGTCTCCGCGCATCGGGCCGGCCAGATCATGACCGCCCCGCAGGCCGGGTGGCGCAGCAGTTTCTCGGCGCACCACCACAGATCGGCCGGTGTGGCCGGAGCGATCCAGAGGGCGCGCGCCAGATCCAGACCGGCCTGTACCAGACCCGGCGCGTAAGGGGGGAAGGGAGGATCGGTCCAGACCACATGGCGGCTTTCTCTCTGCAGGCGCAGCAGTGCCGGCAGCAACAGGCGGATTTCTGCCAGTCCAGGCGCGGGCGTCTGGATTTCGATCAGGCTGCCCAGCGGCCATCCTCCGCCAGGCAGCAGGGCGTCCAGCTCGGCATGCCCGGTGGGGAGGAAGGCGCCCGCAGGGGCCGCGGTTTGCCCGCCCCGGAACAGCGTCGGGCAATCGGCCAACAGCTGTTCCAGGGGGTTCATGGCGAGTCGATGGTCGTGCGGATGACCCCGACCACGACGCCTTCGATGACCAGTTCCTCACGCGCGAGATCGACGATCAGCGTGGGGTAATCGGGATTGGCGGGTTCCAGGCGGGCGGTGGTCTGCTGCAAGTGCAGTCGCTTGACGGTGGCCTCGCCGTCCCATCGCGCCACGACGATGCGGCCATTCCAGGTCTCGGCGCTGCGCTGCACGGCCACCAGATCGCCGTTAAGGATCCCCGCATCGCGCATGCTCATGCCCTGCACACGCAGCAGGTAGTTGGCCTTGCCTTTGAAGCATGCCGGATCGATCGGGGCCTCTCCCTCGAGGTGTTCCTCCGCCAGAATGGGTTGACCAGCCGCAACCCGACCCACGATCGGCAGTCCCGGTCGGGGCGGGGTTTTCAGGCGGATCCCGCGTGCGGTGTGGGGTGCCAACTCAAGCTGCCCCTTGCGTTGCAGGGCCTGCAGTTGATCGCGAACGGCATTGACAGAAGCAAATCCGAGCGCGCGGGCGAGTTCGGACAGGGTCGGGGGGGCGCCGTTTTGCGCGATGGCGCGGCGGATCAGGTCGAGAATTTGTTGCTGCCGGGGCGTGAGCTTATCCATGCTGTAAAAATATACAGTATTCTGGCGATGTAAGCATCCGGTTGATACGTGCGCCCTGGCGGCAGCCCCTATAACCCCGGACTCCAATCGGCTCCGTTACCGAACGTGGGAGAAGGTCGCTCGAAACCCTGGGCGGTTCAGTCCATTAGCGCCAGATGTCTGGAATCGGCGACAACGCACGCCGATTCAACGCCTCGTTACACTCGCCGAATTGGGCTTCCTTTCAAGAGGGCGGCGCGAGATGAAGGTTGGGCATCGCACCCACCAGAAAAACCATCCATCACCGACGAGGCTCAGCAACAAGCAGCCACAAGACGGCAATGTCTGGATCGGAAAATGCGGCACGCTCAGATTTCGCTTGATCTGTCGAAAAACCCATCAGGCACCGGCAACGCATCGGTGCATGGATCTGCCCGGGGGGGGAGGGAGGTTTCACTCAGCCAGCAAAGGGAGCGCCATGAAAAAGCTCAATGCTCTGGACAATATGTTCTTGTTGATGGATCGGCCCGATCAGAAAATGCACATCGTTGCCTATGCGGTGTTCGAAAAACCGGCCGATGCCCCGGATGATTATGTCCAAAACCTGGTCGAGGATATGCGCCGGAATCCCTGGCCATTGCCGCATCACAACGAAAAACTGCATCGATCGATCGGAACCTTGGGGCGCTATCACTGGGTAGAGGCCGGGGACATGGACATGACTCATCATGTCCGGCTCGTGACGCTGCAGGGCCGCAATGCCGATCAGGCCCTTCGTGACTACACGACCGATCTCTATGCAACGGCGCTCGACTACGATCGCCCGATGTGGGAGATGCATGTCATCGACGGACTGGAACGCCGTAACGAATTCGCCCTGGCGTTCAAGGTCCATCACTGCAGCATCGATGGCATCTCGGCAAAAAATGTGATTGAAGAAGTGCTCCGACCCGACCCGGCGGACCTGTCCAATCCCGACATGCGCCGTAAAAAGAATCATCAGAAAACACGCTTTGATGCCGGTCTCCCGAGAATGAGCCGGCGGGAACGCTTGAAGGTGTACTGGAAGGGGCTGGGAACGATCCGCGGCCAGATCAAATCCGGCGAAACCATGCTGGTCCCGCCGCCCGATGCCGTCCCGGTGACCCGGTTCAACACGCTGGTGGAACCGACCCGAAGCTTTGCCACGACCAGCCTGGCGCTGACACTCGTCGCCGAAATCGCCCGTGCTACGCGCAGCACGATCAACGATGTCATCAGCGCCGTCGTCGGCACCGCACTGCGGCGCTACCTCGATGGCAAGGGTGAATCGCCCGCCAAAAGCCTTTATGCAACGATGCCTATCTCAATCCATACCGAGGAGGACATGGATCAAAGCAACCGGATCTGCTTTTGCGCCTACAGCCTCGCAACCGATGCCGCATCGTCGACCGAACAGATCGAATCCATCCGGCAATCGACGGCCAAGGCCAAAGCGCAGATCCGCAGCGTTCCCCAAAGTGTGCTGTACAGTCTCATGGGGTTGCGCATCCTGTCGCTGATGATCAAGCGGTTGCGAGGGAATCGAGCGGTGAATCCGCGCACCATGACCAATGTCCTGATTTCGAACGTGCCCATCTTCAAGGAGGCGCGCTACTACAAAGGCTCGAAACTGCTGGGACTTTATCCCTTGTCGCTGGTCATGGACGGTATTGGCATCAACATCACGGTCAGCAGTTATATCGATCGTCTGTTGTTCGGCCTCGCATCGGACAGGACCAAGGCGCCGGACATCGAGAAAATCGGGCAGCACATGCAGGAAGCCTTGGAAGAAATGCAAATGTCCATCTTGGGCCCGCCATTCCTGCAGGAAGCATGAGAGCGCAGACCACCTGGAACGGCGTACTGTGTTGCGCCGTTCCAGGTATCGTGTCCGTGGACGCGAATAATTTAACATAATATCGATTATGCGACCCTGGCGCTTGCGCCAAGGCGCAGGGTCAGACGCAGATGCGTGACCCGCGCCGGCCTGCGCTGACCCGCTCCCCGGTGTCCCTTCCGGCTCCAAATCCCCGGCTCCCCGGG
>JAJXTQ010000407.1 GCA_021783685.1 Pseudomonadota bacterium
GATCGTCTTCCTGATCTTGCTCGCTGGCAACGTCGGTGGTGCCAGCACGCCGCTTGGCGATCCGCCCCTCATGGTGGGCTTTCTGCACGGCGTGCCGTTCCTGTGGCCGCTGCGCGTGCTGGGCCCCAAGATGCTGGTTCTTGCGGGCATACTGCTGGCGATGTTCCTGGTCACCGACGCCTGGCTCGGCCGCGGTGAACTGCCTCCGCGGCGCTCGCCGCTGCGCGTGCGAGGGCTCGCTAACCTATTCCTGGCGGCGATCGTCGTCATGCTTGTCGCGGCCTGTGGCGCCATCGGCGAGCCGGCGGTGGTGCCGTGCGGGTTCGCCTGGCTTGCGATCGCGCTCATATCCTCGCGCGTCACATCGCGTGGTATCCGGGCGCGCAATCGGTTCTCCTGGGAGCCGATGGCGGAAGTACTGGTCATCTTTGCGGCGATCTTCGTCACCGTCCCGCCGGTCTTCACCATGTTGCAGATGCCCAGGGGACTCGCAGCGGCAATGGATCCGGTGGGGTTGTTCTGGACGACGGGGATACTATCATCGGTCCTCGACAACACGCCAACCTATCTCGTCTTCACGCACCTTGGCGGTACGACGCCCGCTGCGCTCGCCGCCGCGAGCGATCCGCGGTTGGCGGCGATTGCCGCCGGGGCAGTGTTCTTCGGTGGCCTTACCTATATCGGCAATGCACCCAATCTGATGCTCAGGGCCATGGCGAGCCATGCCGGGGTGCGGATGCCCGGGTTTTTCCGATACGCGATGCTCGCTGGCTGCGCGATGGCGCCGGGATTGCTCCTGATCGGGTACTGGATCGCACAATAGCAGCTGCCGACGCTCCCCACGCGCGGATGACGGAGGAGCCCCGGATGGGGCTGCCGTGGGGCGGCAATACCGGCTAAATATCGGCAACGACAACGACGGAACAGCACGATGCCGTATCTGGTGGCCGAGGACCTTCCGACCGAACCCGCGGGGCAGCGCCTGTACGACCTGCTGCAGCGCCCGGGCATCCTGCGACTTCCGGGTGCATACAACGGGCTGGCGGCGTTGCAGGCCCGGCGTGCCGGTTTCGAGGCTGTGTACCTCTCGGGTGCCGCGATGAGCGCGTCGATGGGTCTGCCGGATCTCGGTGTCATCACCATCGAGGACGTGTGCTTCTTCATCCGCCAGGTGGCGCGCGCCGGGCTCCCGGTGCTGGTCGATGGCGACACGGGCTACGGCGAAGCGCTCAACGTGATGAACATGGTCCGTTCCTTCGAGGAGGCGGGAGCGGCGGGTGTGCACCTGGAGGACCAGTTGCTGCCGAAGAAATGCGGCCACCTCAACGACAAAAAGCTTGCCGATCCGCACGACATGGCGGCCAAGATCGCAGCGGCGCGCAAGGCGAGGCGCCATCTCTATCTCATCGCCAGGACCGATGCGGTGGCGAGCGAGGGAATGGACGCAGCCGTCGGACGCGCACACTGCTATCTCGAGGCGGGGGCGGACGCAATCTTTCCAGAGGCTCTGACCAGCGGCGAGATGTTCCGCGAGTTCGCGCGGCGCCTGCCGGGCGTGAAGCTGCTCGCGAACATGACGGAGTTCGGCCGCACGCCCTTCTTTACCGCCGATGAGTTCCAGGCGATGGGGTATGCGATGGTGATCTGGCCGGTGAGCGCACTGCGTGTTGCGGCCCGCGCGCAGGAACAGCTCTACGCCGCAGCCGCGCGCGACGGTGGAACGCACAACATGATCGACCGCATGCAGACACGCGCACAACTCTACGAGACGATCGGCTATGCCGATTACGAGGCGCTCGATGCCTCGATCGTGAAGACGATCGTCCCGGTCGCCCTACCGCAGCGGAGTTGACCGCCGGGGTGCCCCTCGCTCGGCCGCTCTATATCGGATCCGAAATCTATCGCCGCTCCAGCTACGGTCCCAGTCACCCATTGGCGGTGCCGCGGGTCTCGACGGTAACCGATATTGTGCGAGCCATGGGATGGCTCGGTGACGGTCAATTTCGCGAAGCCCCGATGGCGGACGAAGATGCCTTGGCGCGTTTCCACGACCGTGACTATCTTGCCGCACTCCGTCACGCCGAAGCGACGCAGTCGGTGAGTGCCGAAGACGGGTGGCGTTATGGGATCGGCGTCAACGGCAACCCTATCCACCCGGAAATCTTTCGCCGACCGGCGACCTCCGCCGGCGGCGTCATGCTCGCCGCGCGGCTGGTGATGGAAGAGGGCATTGTACACTGCCCGGGCGGAGGCACGCATCATGGCCGGCGGGACCGTGCCTCTGGGTTCTGTTACGTCAATGATTGCGTACTGGGAATCCTAACCTGGCTCGACGCCGGACTTGAACGCGTCGTGTATCTCGATATCGATGCCCACCACGGCGACGGCGTCGAGGACGCGTTCCGCGACGATCCCCGCGTGCTGACGATCTCGGTGCACGAAGCCGGCCGTTGGCCCGGAACGGGCCTCGCGAACGATGCTGGACGCGGCATTCTGAACTTTCCCGTTCCCCAGGGTTTCTGCGACAGCGAACTGCGCTTTCTGATGAAGGCCGCGATCGTGCCCGCGGTGGCGGCGCACCGGCCGCAGGCGCTATTGCTGCAATGTGGAGCCGATGGGCTGATCGAGGATCCCCTTGCGAAACTCTCCCTTTCCAACGCCGCCCATCGATATGTCGCCCGCGCGGCCCGGGGGCTGGCGCCACGCCTCGTCGTTGTCGGCGGCGGTGGCTACAACCCCTGGACAGTGGCGCGGGCCTGGGCCTGCGTCTGGGCCGAACTGAACGAGTTCCCGATCCCGCAGCGGGTCACTCCCGAGGCGGAGGCGGTGCTCCGGTCCTTGC
>JAJXTQ010000020.1 GCA_021783685.1 Pseudomonadota bacterium
CAAGGAAAACGACCCCTTGTTCGAACTGGCCCTGGAACTCGAGCAGATCGCCCTGAACGACGAGTACTTCAAGGAAAAGAAGCTCTACCCCAACGTGGATTTCTATTCCGGCATCATCTACAAGGCGCTCGGCTTGCAGACCAACATGTTCACCGTGATGTTCGCCATCGCCCGGACCGTGGGCTGGGTCGCGCACTGGATCGAGATGACCAACGATCCCGAGCAGCGCATCGGCCGGCCGCGACAGATCTATACGGGCGCGGCGCAACGCGACTACCTCGCGCTGGACCAGAGACGCTAAGCGTCTCCCCCCCGAAAAAAGGCGGCCGAGACCGCCTTTTTTCATGGTTCAGACGGCGATCGCCGTCGACAGCAGATCCTGCACACGGGCCAGGCTGGCGCGTTCCATCGGGCGTCCCGTGGTGGGGCTGACGGGCGCCTGCCGGATCGCCGCCACGTCGAAGACCACCGCGGCGATGGGCGTTCCATCGACCAGGAAGCGCAACATCGGGAATGGCCGCGGTTCCCTGACGCCCACGCGAAACCGGCGCTCTTCCAGGTGATGCGGAATGCCAGCGTCGGCCAGATGCAGCGCCACCAGTTCGAGGGATTCGGCGAACAGGTGCAGGGTGATCTCGGAATGACCATCGGCGAGACCACTCAGCACGGGCCCGACCAGGCGCGGATGGAAAGACCGGAAAAAATGCATCGCTTCACACGCGATTTCGCGCATGCGGCGCAACTGCAAGGGCTGCGTATCGGCGCGAAACAATCGCTGGTAGGCCGCCAGGGCCGCCTCGATCTCCGCGTTGCGCGGCAGATTGGGGCTGTTGCGGGAAACGCCGAGACGATCGGCGGCCTTTTGCTTGGCCGAGAAGTAGTCCTTGACCCCTTCCTCCGCCATGATGCGGGCGGCGGTCTGCACGATGCGTTCGCGCTGTTGCCAGGATTTCATGCCGGTTCCACGTCCCATGAAGTGCCTCCCGTGGCCGTGAGCAAACGATCCGATTGGGGCTTTGCAAGCCGGAACATTCAAAACAGTTCGCGCAATTCCTCCTGTCGAATGGCAGCGTCGCCCGGAACGGGGTTGGCGGTCTCGGCCTCCGGCGGCGCGGGCGGCATGTCCGAACGGAAATATTCGTAGCGTCCCGCGGGATCCTCCGGAGTGGTCAGCCGGCCGGTTTCCGAGGAAATCCATAAGGCGTTCACGCCAGGCGGCGGCTGAACCGGTTGGATCGGCACGTTTTTGAGCGCCTGTTCCATGTAGTTCGCCCAGATCGGGGTGGCGGTCGCACCCCCCGACTCGCCGGGTCCGAGGGAACGCATCTGGTCGAATCCCACCCAGGTGACCGTGACCAGATCCGGGGTATAGCCGGCGAACCAGGCGTCCATCAAGCCGTTGGTGGTCCCCGTCTTTCCCGCGAGGTCGGCACGGTTGATCTGGGCGGCGCGCCGCCCCGTTCCCCGCAGGATCACATCCTGCATCAGGCTGGTCATGAGATACACCGTGCGCACGTCCATGACGCGCGGCGCCGGGCGAACGGGTTCGGGTACGAAATCCGGGCCGCCCAAGGGTTGCGGGGGATGATCGACCCGCCACGGCGGTCCCGGCGCACGCGGCTGACTGGCCGCGGCGCCGCATTCGTCACAGGCGAGCTCCGGCGTGCGCGCATAGAGCAGCCGGCCGTCGTGGTCCTCCACCCGCGCAATCAGATAGGGCGTGAGCAGGTAGCCGCCGCTGGCGAACACCGCATAGCCCCGCGCCAGCTCCAACGGCGTCAACTCGGCGGTCCCCAGCGACAGCGAAAGATCCGCGGGTACGTGCTGCATGGGGAAACCGAAGCGCTCGACGTAACGCACGCCCTGCCGCACGCCCAGCTGCTCGAGCAGGCGCACGGACACCAGATTGCGGGAGTGCACCAGGCCCTCGCGCAAGGGCGTCGGCCCATAGAAACGACCGTTGTAGTTCTCGGGTCGCCAGACCTCGCCGCTTGCGCCCTGCGCATACTCCACCGGAGCGTCATTGATGATGGATGCGGGCGTGAACCCGTTGTCGAAAGCCGCTGCATAGAGGAATGGCTTGAAACTCGAGCCGGCCTGGCGGCGCGCCTGGGTGGCACGATTGAAGGCGCTTCTGACGTAGTCGAAGCCCCCTGCCAACGCCAGAATCCGGCCGTCGCGCGGGCTGATGCTGACCAGGGCCCCCTGGACGTCCGGCACCTGCGAGAGGGTCCAGCGATCGGCCACCTTGCGCACCCGGATCACATCGCCCGGCCTCAACACCTGCGTCGCCTGTGTCGGCAATGGGCCGAGGCGCTCGGCACCCAGCCGCGGCCTGGCCCAGCGGATCGCATTCCAGTCGAGACCGGCCTCGCCCTCCCCCGCGACCTGAACGCGCGCACTGCGCGACTCGACCGCAAGCACCACCGCAGCCCGCAGGCCGCCGACCTCGGAAACCTCGCTCAGCCGCCGGGCACGCGCCTGGGCCGGCTCGTCGATCGACCAGCGCCCTTCCGCCCCGCGATAGCCATGGCGTCGATCGTAGTCCTCGAGCCCGTTCTGAAGCGCCAGCTCGGCTTTGGCCTGCAATCCGCTGTCCAGCGTGGTGCGGACCGTCAATCCCGACCGGTAGATGTCGCTTCCCAGACGCGACTGCAGTTCTTGCCGCACCATCTCGGCGACATACGGCGCCTGCAATTCCAGCACCGTGTTGTGGAGCATGGCCGTGTTGGGCGATGCCAGGGCCGTCTGCAGTTGTTCCGCGTCGATCATGCCGAGCTGCGCCATCCGGCGCAGGACATAGTCGCGCCGCGCGAGGGCCGCGGGCGGATTGGCGATTGGATTGATCCTCGAAGGCGCCTTGGGCAGGCCGGCGAGCGTTGCCCACTCGGCCAGCGACAGTTCCCAGACGCTCTTGCCGTAGTAGATCCGTGAGGCCGCCTCCATCCCGTAGGCGCGCTGCCCCAGGAAGATCTTTTTCAGGTACAGCGCCAGGATGTCTTCCTTGCCGAGCTCCCGCTCGATGCGGAACGCCAGCAGGATTTCCCGGAGCTTGCGCTGGTAGGTCTTCTCGGGAGTGAGGAAAAAGTTGCGCGCCACCTGCATCGTGATGGTGCTGCCGCCCTGCTCCCGCTCCCCGGTGAGCAGCAGGCGCCCGACGGCCCGCAACAGGCCCTGATAGTCCACGCCGGGATGTTCGAAGAAGCGATCGTCCTCGGCCGCGAGCACGGCCTTGATGAGGAGGGGCGGGAACTGATCGAAGCGGATGGGTTCACGCCGCTGATCGCCGTACTCCCCCATGAGCTTGCCGTCCTGCGAGTAGATGCGCAGCGGGATCTCGAACTGGAAGTGCCGCAGCGTATCCACGGGCGGAAGCTGCGGCGCGATCTGCAGGTAGGCCATGAAGGCCGCCGCCGCGCCGAGCATCACCAAGGTCAGCATCGTTCCCGCGATCCAGCCGAAGATCTTGATCCGTAAAGGCATGGTTCACACAGCCGATAAAACCAGCGGGAAGGGTGCTGCCCCGCATTATACGCAGCCCATCGGAAGACCCGACAAGACGCCGCAGATCAAGTCCGGACCGCGGCGGCCGATCTGAAGCACCGGGGCACCTGCGGTTGCGAAAGAGCGCCGCCGGGTCGGTCGAGACACCCTCAGACACAGCGCTCGTGGCGCCGGGGAAAGAACGTGTTGTTCAAATCGCGAATGAAACCGCTGCTCGGGATCGACATCAGTTCGACGGCCGTCAAGCTGATCGAGCTCGGCGGCCAGCGCCAGCAGATCCAGGTGATGAGCTACGCCGCCGTCGGCCTGCCCGCCGATTCGGTCGTCGACAAGCAAGTGGCCGACCCCGAAGCCGTGGGCCAGGCGATCCGCAAGGCGGTCAAGCAGTCGGGCACTCGCACGCGTGATGTGGTGGTCGCCGTCGGCGGCGCGACGGTCATCTCCAAGATCGTTCCGATGCCGGCCGATCTGTCGGATCGGGAACTGGAACAGCAGATTCGTCTGGAGGCCGATCAATACATCCCCTACCCCCTCGAAGAGGTCGGGATGGACTTCGAGGTGATCGGCCCCTCCGCCACGGAGGACAACTCCGTGGACGTCTTCCTGGCCGCCTGTCGCACCGATGCCATCGACAACCGCGTCGCGGCAATCCATCTCGGCGGGCTGACCTGCAAGATCGTGGACGTTGAATCCAACGCCTTGGAAAACGCCTGCCAGCTGATCGCCGAACAGATCCAGCTCAAGCATGCCGATCAAGGCATTGCCGTCGTCGACATCGGCGCCACCACCACCACGCTCAACATCATGCAGGCCGGCAACATCCTCTACAGCCGGGACCAGGCATTCGGCGGCAAGCAGCTGACCGAGGAGATCATGGCCCACTACGGCCTTTCCTACGAGGAAGCGGGCAAGGCCAAGCGTCGGGGCGGTCTCCCCGAAAGCTACGGCGAAGAAGTGCTCAAGCCGTTCATCCAGGACATCGCCAACCAGATCGATCGGGCGCTGCAGTTCTTCTTTTCCTCCAGCAGCCGCATCGACAAGATCGGCCAGATCATCCTGGCCGGCGGCTGCGCCGGCATCCCGGGCATCGATCAAGCCGTCGAGGAACAACTGGAAGTCGCCACACGCATCGCCAATCCCTTCGCCAACATGAAGGTCATGCCCCGAGCGCGGCCCAAGCAACTGAAACTGGACGCGCCGGCCCTGATGACAGCCTGCGGGCTGGCCATGCGGAGTTTCGACTGATGGCCCACCACATCAACCTGCTTCCCTGGCGCGAGCAGCAACGCAAGGACGATCAACGCCAGTTCTTCATCGGCCTGGCCGGCGCGGCGATCGTGGCATTGGGCGGCGTCTTTCTCGTCAACTCCTACGTGCAAACCCATATCGACCGCCAGAACGCACGCAACGGGCGCATCGAGGAAGAAAATCGCCGCCTCGATACCCAGATCGCCGAGATCCGGGAACTGCAGAAGCTGCGGCAGAACCTCATCGAACGCATGCGCATCATCGAAGAGCTGCAGGATCAGCGAACCACCAGCGTCCATCTCTTCGACGAACTCATCAAGACCCTGCCCGACGGCGTGACCCTCCTCGTCATGCGCCAGGAAGGTACCCAGATCACCCTGGAAGGGCAGGCCCAGTCGAACGCCCGCGTCTCCAGCTACATGAAAAACCTCGACGGCTCGCCGTGGTTCCAGGACCCGCAGCTGGTGGTCATCGAAACCAAGGACGGGAAGAACGGCCGCTTCGCTCAGTTCTCGCTGCGCGTCCAGCTGACCCGGTCCGGCACGGAGGGCCAGTCGTGAAATTCGATCTCGCTGCGATGCTTGCCGAACTGCGCAAGGTCGACCCCAACAATCCCGGCAGCTGGCCGGCCTCGGTGCGCAATCTGGCGCTGTTCGCGCTGTTGCTGATCATGGGCGGCCTCGGCTACTGGTTCCAGATCCAGCCCCAGTTGACCGCACTCCGGGCGGCTCAGGACCGAGAGCCCGAACTGCGGCAGAGTTTCGAGACCAAGCAGCGCCAGGTCGCGAACCTCGATGCCTACAAGGCCCAGTTGCGAGACATCCAAACCCGGTTTGCGGTGATGTTGCGCCAACTGCCCAGCCAGACGGAGATGGCCAATCTGCTGCAGGACATCTCCCAGACGCGCGTCGCGACGGGCCTGGAGGAACAGGTGTTCAAGCCCGAGCCCGAGCATTCGAAGGAATTCTACGCCGAGGCGCCGATCCGCATCCGGCTGACCGGGAGCTACCACCAGATGGGCGATTTCGCGAGCGGCCTGGCCGCGTTGCCGCGCATCGTCACCCTCAGCAACATCAGCCTCACGGGCGCCAAGGCCGGGGAGGGCGGCGGGCTGGTCATGGACGCCGTCGCCATGACCTACCGCTATCTGGAAGAACCGGGCGGCGCTGCTGCCGCAGGCACAAAAGGGGAGGCCAAGCCATGAAGCCGACCGGTCCTTGGCGGCCCCGTCCGGGGGCACCTCTGCCGCGCGCCACTCGCGTGGGACTGATCCTGCTCACGCTGCTGACCGGCTGCAGCGCGGATACCTCCGATCTGGACGCGTACTTCACCGAGGTCAAGGCGCGCAAATCGACCGACATCGATGCGGTACCGCAGATGCGGCCCTACGAGCGCTTCGCCTATGTGCCCGCAGGGCGGCGCAGCCCCTTCGACAATCCGGAAACCGAGATGGCTCGGCAGCTTCCCAACAATGGCCTGTCGCCCGATCTGCGCCGCGCCCGGCAACCGCTGGAAGAGTTTCCCATCGACGCGCTGAGTCTGCTGGGCATGCTGGGCTACGGGGACAAGCGATGGGGACTGGTGCGCACCGCGGACGGCGTCGTCCACCGGGTGGCGGTCGGACAGTATCTGGGCCGGAACAACGGGCGGGTCATCGCCATTTCCGAACGGGAAATCCGGCTCAAGGAAATCGTTCCCGACGGTCTCGGTGGATGGATGCAGCGCGACGCCGCCATCGCGCTGAGCGAATGAGGGTCGGGTCGTGATCGGACAGCAAACAGTCAGGCCCGGCACGCGGGCCGCCTTGGAGAACCAGATGATGAACATGCCTGCAGTCACCTGCCGGGGGCCGCGGTTGCTCTGCGCCTGCCTGCTTGCGCTCCTCGCCAGTGTCGTTCATGCCGGCCCGACGCTGGAACGCATCGAACACAACCGTCGCAGCGCGGATCAGCTCGAGATCGCACTGATCCTTTCCGGACCCGCCCCCCAGCCGCAGGTCTTCACCACGCGCACGCCCAGCCGCATCGCGCTCGACCTGCCGGCGGTCACCAACGGACTGACGCAACGCAGCATCCCGATCGGCGTCGGGCTCACCCAGGCCGTTCAGGTCGCCGAGGCCGGCGGCCGCACGCGGGTGGTGATCGAACTGACCGATCTGCCGCAGTACGGCATGCAGGTGCGGGACAACCGCATCGTGCTGACCCTGGACAATCGCAAGGTCACCGGCGCGAGCGCCGCCAGTGCGGCTGTCCCGACCGCCCCACCGGCGCCGACGGCGGTCGCTGCGGGCGTACGCAGCCTCGATTTCCGGCGCGGCGATCAGGGCGAAGGCCTGATCCTGATCCAGTTGGGCGACCCCAAGACCGTCATGGACATGACCGAACAGGGCGAAGACACCATCGTCACCTTGACCCAGGCCCAGCTTCCCGAATCGCTGCGCCAGCGCCTCGACGTGCGCGACTTCGCCACCCCGGTGCACACCATCGAGGCCCGCCAGAAAGGCGCCGACGCCGTGCTGACGATCCGCGCGGCGCCCGATGCCCAGTCCATGGCCTACCAGACCGACGGCATCCTCACCATCGCCATGCGCGTTCCCGCGAAATCGGACCAGCCGGGCAGCGCCCTGGGACGCTTCGGCGGTGGCGCGCCGGTGAGCCTCAACTTCCAGAACGTGGAAACCCGCGCGCTGTTGCAGATCCTTGCCGATGTGTCCGGGCGGAACATCGTCCTCTCCGACAGCATCGGCGGGACCATGGCACTGCGCCTGCAGAACGTGCCGTGGGATCAGGCGCTGGAAATCATCATGCAGGCCCGGGGGCTGGCGCTGCGCGAGGTCGGCGACACGCTGATGGTCGCCCCGTCGACCGAAATCGCCGCCTTCCGCGATCAGCAGCGCAAGGCCGAGCAGGCCGCGCCCATGCGCTCGGAGTTCATCCAGATCAATTACGCCAAGGCCAAGGATCTGGCCGCGCTGCTCAAAAGCGAAGGCCGCAACCTGCTCTCGGCCCAAGGTCAGGTGTCGGTGGATGAGCGCACCAACACCCTGCTCGTCATGGAAACCGGCCAGCGTCTGGCCGAAATCCGCGAGTTGGTCGCCAAGCTCGACATTCCCGTCACCCAGGTGCTGATCGAAGCGCGCATCGTGGTGGCGACGGACGATTTCAGTCGCGATCTCGGCGCCCGCTTCGGCTTCACCGGCCTCGACACCTTCGAGAAACGGCGCGGCATCAGCACCACCAGCGGCACGCTCGAGGGCACGGACACCATGGTCGCCGGCTCACTCGACAGCCTGATCGAGAACGGCACCGTGTTTCCGACCAAAATCCCGACCGGCGAGGGCGGCGTACCCCAGCGGCTCAACGTGAACCTGCCCGCGATCCCGGCCGGCGGAACCCCGGCGTCCCTCGCACTGGCCATCCTGGGCAGCGATTTCCTGGTCGACCTGGAACTCTCGGCCCTGCAGGCCGAAGGCAAGGGGGAAATCCTCTCCAATCCGCGCGTCCTGACCGCCAACCAGAAGATGGCGTCGATCCGTCAGGGCGTGGAAATCCCCTACCAGCAGTCGGCCGGCGGTTCCTCGGGCGGGACGTCGATCGCCTTCAAGGAGGCGGTCCTGTCGCTGCAGGTCACCCCGCAGATCACCCCCGACAACCGGGTGATCATGGATCTCAAGGTGACGCGCGATAACGTCGGCGCGTTGGTACCGACGGGCAGCGGCGGTTTCGTGCCCAGCATCGACAAGCGCGAACTCAATACCCAGGTACTGGTCAGCAATGGCGAGACCATCGTCCTGGGGGGTGTCTACGAGCAGGAAACGAACGACACGGTGAACAAGATCCCGCTGCTCGGCGACATCCCGCTGCTCGGCGCCCTGTTCCGGCAAAGCAGCAAGGGCAACACCAAGCGCGAACTGCTGATCTTCATCACGCCCAAGATCGTGCAACAAGGCCTCGCCATGACGCCGTGACGGACCCGGCGGGGCCCGTGCCCCGCTTCCCCCGGTGCCGTTATACTGCCCGACATGGACACATTGCCGGAGCGCATCTTTCTCATCGGGCCCATGGGGGCCGGCAAGACCACCGTGGGCCAGCGGCTGGCCCACCTTCTGGGCTATCACTTCATCGACACCGATCATGAGATCGAAGCGCGCACCGGCGTCGACATTGCCTACATCTTCGAACGCGAGGGCGAGGAAGGCTTCCGCCGCCGCGAAGCGGCCGCCATCGCGGAACTGACCCAGCGGCCGCACGCCATCCTCGCCACGGGCGGCGGCTCGGTCCTGAGCGCCGACAACCGCCGCGCCCTCGGCGAACGCGGACTGGTGATCTACCTCGCCGCCTCCGTGGCGGAACAGCTCCGCCGCACCCGCCACAGCACCCACCGCCCCCTGCTGAGAACGCCCGATCGCGAGGCGCGCCTGCAGGCGCTGCTGGATACGCGCGATCCGCTGTACCGGGAAATCGCCGACTGGATCGTGGACACGGACGGCCAGCAGCCGCGCCATGTCGCCAACCGGCTGGCGGAACGCCTGCGGCCGGCGGCATCGCAGCATGCCCACGCCGTCTCCGCATCCACCTGACCGCCACGAAAGCCCGGATCACATGCAGACCGTCACCGTCGACCTCGATACGCGCAGCTACCCCATCCACATCGGCGCGGGCCTTCTCGGGGCCGCCGGGCACTGGACACCCTGCCTCGGCAGCCGGGTGATGATCGTCACCAATACGGTGCTGGCCGAACTGCATCTGGCGCCTGTGCAGGCGGCCTTGCAGGGGCGCGACTTCGAAACCCTGATCCTGCCGGACGGCGAGGCCACCAAGACGCTGGCTTCCGCGGAACGGATCTGGGACGCCCTGCTCGCGGCGCGCTTCGGGCGCGACGCCAGCCTCATCGCCCTGGGCGGGGGGGTGACCGGCGATCTGACGGGCTTCGCCGCCGCCTGCTACCAGCGGGGCATCGACTTCATCCAGATGCCCACCACGCTCCTGGCGCAGGTCGATTCCTCGGTGGGCGGCAAGACCGGCGTCAACCACCCGCGCGGCAAGAACATGATCGGCGCCTTCCACCAGCCGCGCTGCGTGATCGCCGATCTCGACACCCTGGGCACCCTGCCCGAGCGCGAACTGCGCGCCGGCCTCGCCGAGGTGATCAAGTACGGCCTCATCGCCGACGCCGCGTTCTTCGCCTGGCTGGAAGCGCATCTGGACGCGCTGCTCGCGCGCGAGCCCGCGGCCTTGAGCCATGCCATCGCCGTTTCCTGTCGCACCAAGGCCGCGATCGTGACCGCCGACGAGCGGGAGAGCGGCGTGCGCGCCCTGCTCAACCTGGGACACACCTTCGGCCACGCCATCGAAACCGGCACCGGCTACGGTACCTGGCTGCACGGCGAGGCGGTCGCCACCGGCATGGTCATGGCGGCCGAACTCTCGGCCCGCCTGGGCCGCGTGCCGTCCGCGACGGTCGAGCGCATCCGCCGCCTCATCGACCGCGCCGGCCTGCCGGTCACGGCACCACGGGGCCTCGATGCCGGGCGCTTCCTGGAACTGATGGCCGTGGACAAGAAGGCGCAGGCCGGCCGGCTGCGGCTGGTGCTCCTGCGCGCCATCGGCGAGGCGGAACTGCGCAGCGATACCGATCCGGGCGTGCTGCGCGCGTTGCTGGACCAGTTCCCGCGTGGACCCTGACATCTTCGTCTTCGACCCGGAAGCCGCGCTCGCGCCGTACGCCTCGCGCAGCGGCATCAGTCGCGGCCGCATCCATCCCGAGCCGCCACCGCGCTATCGCACCGAATTCCAGCGTGACCGCGACCGCATCGTCCACAGTGGTGCATTCCGGCGCCTGGAGTACAAGACCCAGGTCTTCGTTAATCACGTCGGCGACATGTACCGCACCCGGCTCACGCACACGCTGGAGGTCGCGCAGATCGCCCGCGGCATTGCGCGCGCCCTGCGCCTGAACGAGGATCTGGCCGAGGCCATCGCCCTTGCCCACGACCTCGGTCACACCCCGTTCGGCCATGCCGGGCAGGAGGCGCTCGATGCCAGCATGCGCCCCCATGGCGGCTTCGAGCACAACCGCCAGTCGCTGCGCGTGGTCGATGCACTCGAGGCGCGCTATGCCGAGTTCGACGGCCTGAATCTCTGTTTCGAGACGCGCGAGGGCATCCTCAAACACTGCGCTCGCGCCCACGCCCGCGCCCTGGGCGCCGTGGCGGCGCGTTTCCTCGACGGCGGGCAGCCCAGCCTGGAAGCGCAGCTCACCAATCTCGCCGACGAGATCGCCTACAACAATCATGACGTCGATGACGGTCTGCGTTCCGGCTTGATCACCATCGACCAGTTACGCGGACTCGACCTGTTCGCGGCGCCCTATCAGGAGGTTGCGCTCCGTTACGGCACCTTGCCCGAGCGACGCCACGTCGCCGAAACCGTGCGCCGCATGATCGATGCAGAGGTCGGCGACCTGATCGCCACGAGCAGGGACCATATCGCCCGGGCGGCGCCATGCCATCCGGACGAGGCGCGCGCTGCGCGCACGCCGCTGATCGCCTTCAGCGCAGCCATGGCGGCGAAAAACCTGGCACTCAAGCGCTTTCTCTACCGCGCGCTCTACCGGCACCCCCAGGTCAAGGCCATGAACGAGGAAGCGCAGAAACTGATCGCGGCCCTGTTTGCGCATTTCATGGCGCATCCGGACGACTTGCCCGCCGCTACGGCGCAAAAGGCGCGGAACTTGCTTGACTTGGAAGGGATCGACGGCCAGGCGCGCACCGTCGCCGACCACATCGCCGGCATGACCGACCGCTATGCCATTGCCCAGGGCGAGCGACTGGGCCTGTCGGGTATCCCGGTAGTCGGGCGGGGGCCGGCGCAGGTCCGTTGAACCGGCCTCGAGCTGCGGGATATACTGGCTGGCCGCCTCGCGGCCTCCGGCGTGCTGTGCTCGTGCCCGGGTTCCGGTGCCAGGCTGGCCGAGTCCCGAGTCCATCGCCACCTCAGCGCGAAGCCCAGGGTTTCGCCTCCAGCCAGCAGAGCAAGCCATGCACGAGACCAACGACGGCCTGTATCGTCCGGAATTCGAGAAAGGAAGCTGCGGCTTCGGCCTGATCGCCCACATGGACGATCGTCCCAGCCACTGGCTGGTGCGCACGGCCATCACGGCGCTGGAGCGGCTCACCCATCGCGGGGCGGTGGCCGCCGACGGCAAGACCGGTGACGGCTGCGGTCTGCTGCTGAAGAAACCGGACGCCTTTCTGCGCGCCATTGCCCACGAAGAAGGCCTGATCCTGGCCGACGACTACGCCAGTGGCCTCGTGTTCCTGGCGCCCGAGCACGCGCTGCGGGAACAGGCGCACAGCGCCGTCCAGGCCGCGCTGGCCGCGCAAGGACTCGACCTCGCCGGCTGGCGGCTGGTGCCCACCGACCCATCGGCCTGCGGCGAGGAGGCGCTCAAGACGCTGCCCCACGTGGAGCAGATCTTCGTCAACGCGCCGGGCGGAATGACCCGCGACGAGTTCCAGCGGCGGCTGTTCCTGGCCCGTCGCCACGCGGAAAAATCGATCGCCGCGCAGGACACGCATTTCTACATCCCCAGCCTTGCGGTGGAGGTCATCGCCTACAAGGGTCTGGTGATGCCGGCCAATCTGCCGGTGTTCTTCCGCGACCTGGACGATGCGCGCATGGAGTCGTCGCTGGCGGTGTTCCACCAGCGCTTTTCCACCAACACATGGCCGCAGTGGCGGCTGGCCCAGCCGTTCCGCTATCTCGCCCACAACGGCGAGATCAACACCGTGCAGGGCAACCGCAACTGGGCGCTGGCGCGCGCCAATCTGTTCCGCACGCCCCTGTTGCCCGACATCGAGGCGCTGCAACCCATCGTCTCGCTCAAGGGCTCGGATTCGGAAAGCCTGGACAACATGCTGGAAGTGCTGCTCGCAGGCGGCATGGACCTGTTCCGCGCCATGCGGCTGCTGATCCCGCCGGCCTGGCAGAACCTCGACACGCTGGATCCGGACCTGCGGGCCTTCTACGAATTCAACTCCATGCACATGGAGCCGTGGGAC
>JAJXTQ010000021.1 GCA_021783685.1 Pseudomonadota bacterium
GCGTGGGGGTCGACGTGCACCTTGTAGAAGGCGCTGGCGCCGGCGATCAGCTTGCGGTAGATCTGCGCCTCGTCGCGATAGTCCAGCGTATAGGGGACCTGGACGATGACCATGCGGTCGAGCAGGGCCTCGTTCTCCTTTTCCTGGATGAACTTGTGGAATTCCGCGAGGTTGGTGTGGGCGATGATGGTCTCGTCCAGGTAGATGAGCGGAAACCGCGAGACCTTGACGTTCTTTTCCTGGGTCAGGGTCAGCAGCAGGTAGAGAAACTCCCGCTTCACTTTCAGGATCTCGATCATCTCCAGCATGCCGCGGCTGGCGGCATACACCGCGCCGGACCACGACCAGGCACGCGGATCGCCCTCGTCGCCGACTTCGGCGACCTTGGACAGGTCGACCGAGCCGACCAGATCGGCGATGTCGGCCGTGGTGGGGTCGTGCGGGGCGTAGGTGCCCACGCCCATGCGGTCGGCCTCGGCCAGAAAGATGCGTTCGACCGGGAACTGCATGAAATCGCCGGCGAATTCGCGTTCCAGCCGCTCCCGGGTGTAGGGCGACACCTCGCCGGCGATCTCGATGCCGAAAGTGTCCCGGAACGAGGCACGCAGGCTGTGCGGGATCAGGTGCAGGGGATTGCCGTGCACCGGGCAGCCTTCGAGGCCGTAGAGCGCGCCTTCGTCGGTGTGGCTGTATTCCTCGAGCCCGCGCTTGATCAGGATCACCAGGCTGGATTTGCCGCCCGAGGGCGGTCCCAGCAGCAGCAGCAGGCGGCGGCCGACTTCGGTGCCGGCGCTGGCGGCCTTGAAGTAGTCCACCACACGCCCGAGCGCGGGTTCGACGCCATAGAGCTCCTGTTGAAACAGGCCGGTGGGCGCAGCGTCGGGGCTGTCGTCATGGGTCAGGCTGCGGTGCTTCCAGCGCAGCATGTCCCACATGTACTGATGGCTGTTGCGGGCCAGCAGGTGCGGCGCCGTGGGCAGCACCTCGGCCAGATACTGCCGCAGATTGCCGCGCCAGCGGATCGCCTTGTGTTCGCGCGAGTAGGCCTCGAGGGACGCGATCAGGGCGCGGGAATCGGCTTCGGTCGGTTTGCTGGGCATGACGGTCTCCTGCACTGCGGGAAGGCAACGGCGGTGGCCGTTAGACGCTTGATTCGCATCGACGTTCCGGGAGCCTCGGGGCGGACTTGCACGAGTACGGTGCATGCCGTCGGGCGCCCGGGGCCGATTCCATCCCTCGCTTAATCCATCGACTGGCGTTGCCCCGGGTTGAGGGTCGAAACCGCCTGCGTGCGAGGAGCCGGTTCATTGCAAAGCGTCCAAGGCCCGTCGTCACTTGAAATCAAGCAAGGTTCGGACCAGACATGAATGATCGGTGCGGGCCCACGGCTCAAGGTCCGGCGCCATCCACCCGCTAACCTCATCGGCAACCGAGAGTGCAGTCATGGACACCACCCACGCCGATCTCGACCGAAAACGACGGATAGCGCGCCGCGCATCGCTGACCAGCGTCCCCATCTGGATGGCAATGGCGCTGCTGCAGGTCTTCACCATACATTTCGAGTTGAGCAACATTTCCTGGCGGCAGAGCGCGCCGGTCTTCGCGGGCGTCGTCCTGCTGCTGTTCCTGCACGATCTCTATTTTCGTACCCCCCTGTGCCTCAAGACCGGGCTCAAGTTCAGTACCGTCGGCGCGGTCAGCATCGGCATTCATGTGGTGCTGGCCTTGACCTACCTGATCGTGGATCGCTTCAGCTACCAGTTCGCCTTGTTGATGGCGATGGTGATGTCGGCCGGTCCCGCCTATCTGGGGCTCAACTTCGGTTTTCTGCCAACCCTGAGCTATGGCTTTGCGTTGACCGGTGTGCTGTCCGTGGCCTACGCGCTGCTGCCACCGCTGGAGAAGACCTTGCCGGCGCCGGTGTTCTTCCTGTTCGTCGGCATCGTCCTGATGGGGTGGAGCGTCGGAGCCATCGTCAACGGCATCCATCGCCGCAAGAAATATCGGGTGGTCGAACTGCTGCGCGAGCAGCATCTCGCCAACGAGATCATCCGCGACCAGAAATCGCGGCTGGACGAACGCACGGCCGAACTGACGCGGACGCATTCCTCGCTGCATCACATGTCGCTGATGGACGGCTTGACGCAAGTCGCCAACCGGCGGCGGTTCGACGAAGCCATGATGGAGGAATGGCGCCGTCAGCACCGGGTGATCCAGGGCCGTGAACCGTCCCGCCAGCCGGCCGATCTGGAGGATCTGTCGCTCATCCTGATCGATGTCGATCACTTCAAGCCCTACAACGATCGCTACGGCCATCCGGTCGGCGACGAGTGCCTGCGCCGTGTGGCGCAAGCCATCAATGGTGCCATCAGCCGGGCCAGCGATCTGGTCGCGCGCTATGGCGGCGAGGAATTCGTGGTGCTGTTGCCGGGCACGCCCGGCGCCGGCGCAGGGCGGGTGGCGGAACGCATCCGCGAGGCGGTCGAAGCGTTGGCGATACCGCACGGTGCATCCCCGGTCAGCGATCACGTCACCATCAGCCTCGGCATTGCGGCCACCGATCAGGCGCCGGGCCTGACGCCGGAAGCATTGATCAAGGCGGCGGACATCGCGCTGTATCAGGCCAAGCAGTCGGGGCGAAACCGCAGTGTGGTCGCCTTGTCTTCGTCAGCGGATGGAGGCCGGCCATGAATGCGAATGAGCTGCCCGAAGCCCCGCTCGGGCGTGACGAGATGGGTGATCTCGAGCCGTCGGCCAACCCGTCGGTCGACAAGGACGCCGCAGAGGCCGGACGCGAACCGGCCCTGAGCCGGCAACAGCGCGAAGCGATGCGGGGCATCCCGATGGCCGCGACCACCTGGGCGCTTTTTTTCGTGCTGCTGGGCTTCGCCCGGTGGTACGAGGTCCTCAGGCTGTCGCAGGCGGCACAGGACGTCCTGATCAGCCTGGCGGTGGTCTGGACCAGCCTGCAGTTTCTCTACTTCCGGACGCCGTTGTGCCAATGGATGCCGTGGTCCATCGCTGCGGCGGACCTGGGTTTCGTGGCGGGCCATGGCTTGCTGGCGCTGACCATGGTCTGGTTGGACGGCTTCTCGCTGTTCGGCCTGATGGTCTTGACGCTGCTCGTTCCGATCTCGTCGGCCTTCATCGGGCTGGGCGTCGGCTTCGGCGCGACCATGACGATGGGGGCGATCATGCAGTCCATGGTGCTGCTGGGCTACGGGCTGTCGCCTGCCGAGGGCAAGGTGGACGGGCTGCTGTTCGGCATGTTCTGGGCCGCGTGGACCACCAGTTGGCTGATCGGCGCGGTGACCAACGGCAACGCGCAGGGCAAGAAGCGGCTGATCGCGACCATGCTGCGGGCACAGCGCGATGCGCATGCCCTCATCGAGCGGCAAACGCGGGCGCTCGATGAAAAAAGCCGCGAACTGGAAACGGCCAATGCGCGATTGCACCAGTTGTCCATGGTCGACGGGCTGACGGCCGTGTCGAACCGGCGCCGCTTCGACGAGGCGCTGCACGAGGAATGGCGGCGCGCCAGACGGGCGCAGTCGGGACCGCGTGCGGTACCGATCCCGGCGGCCGATGCATCGGCGGTCTACGAATCGATGGCCCTGCTGCTGCTCGACATCGATCATTTCAAGCAGTACAACGATCACTACGGCCATCTCGCCGGTGATGCATGCCTGAAGCAGGTGGCCGCGACCATCGCCGGTGCCATCCGCCGCAGCGGTGATCTGGTGGCGCGGTATGGCGGCGAGGAGTTCGCGATCATCCTGCCGGCCACGCCCCTGGCCGGCGCCTTCGGTGTGGCCGAGCGGATCCGCGGCATGATCTGGGATCTGGGCCTCCCGCACGCCGCCTCCCCGTTCGAGCGGGTCACCGTCAGCATCGGCGTGGCCGACAGTCAGGGACAGGCCTGTCAGGCGGAAGGCGAACTGCTGCGCCTTGCCGACGGGGCGCTCTACGCGGCCAAGCGCGCGGGGCGCAACCGCGTGGCGCAGGCCCTGTTCGAGGTCGGCGAGCCGGTCTCGCGATGAGCCGCCATCAGTCCGGTGGCGCATCGGTGGGATGCGGCAGCGCGCGGGGCGGCCCGCCCGTTTCGGATCGCTGTCGCTCCCAGTCCCGGAAGCGCACCAGATCGTGGCGGATCTGGCCGATCACCAGCGTCAGCACCGCCAGGTCGTCGATGAACCCGAGGGTGACCAGCAGGTCCGGGATGGCATCCAGCGGTGAGACCAGATAGAGCAACCCGGCCGCGAGTGCCAGCATGGAACGGTAAGGGACTTCACGGTACCTGCCTTGCCCGTAGGCTTTCAGCAGCCGGAACGCGGTGTCGAGATCGTCCGCCAGCCGTGCAAAGGCCGGATGGCGATCACGCGCGCGGGCGGCGATCCGGCCGGCTGCATCGACCAGCTGCGCGATCTTGCGGCCTTGAGCCAGGATGTCGGCCGCTGCGGGTCGGATGCGGGCAAGCCACTCATCGGGACGCATCAGGTGGATTCCTCTGTCGTGGGCGGCAGCCGGTGGCGGTGGAAGAACTGCCAGATCTCCCGGCTGGCATCGATGACGTCGAACTCGCCGCCGGCAAAGGCGCGCAGGTGCGGGGGCTGATAGCCTCCCGGCCACACATGGCCAGCCCCGGCGAGTTTCCACAGCACGATTTCGGTGCCGGCATTGCACGGTGCCCAGCGGGTCCGTACCGCCTGCCAGCCCGGCGGCTCGCCCGCGGACCCGTGGCGCACGGTCTCGCCGGCCGGCTCGGCGGGGCAATGGGCGTAGTCCAGCCACCGGCGCAGCGTCTTCTCGCCGCTGGGCAAGGGCAGCGGCGGCAACCGTCGGCCCGCGAAGGGAAGAATGGGGTCGTCGACGCTTTGGATGTGCATGATCGAAATGGGTGCGCGCGGCTCGAAATGACGCAGTGCCATGGGCCCAGCCACGGTGGCGACCGCGGCGAAGCGTTCCGGCGCCTCGGTCGCGAGCCGGTAGGTCATCATTGCCCCGTTGGACATGCCCACGGCATAGACCCGTCGCGGATCGACGTCGAAGCGACGCTCGACGTCATCCAGCACATGCAGCAGGAAGCCGACGTCGTCAGGGGGTCGCGGACCGACGAGGCAGCAGGCGCCGGCGTTCCAGAGCAGGACGTTGCCGACCCGGGTGCCTTCCGGGTAAACCACGAGGATCCCTTCCCGGCGTGCCAAGGCCTCGAGATTGGCCACCTTGCGATAGGTCTCGAGCGAGCCGGTGGCGCCATGGATGGCGATGATCACGGGCATGGGCGCGGTGGGCTCGCGGCCCGGCAGCACGACTTCGTAGTGCCGGTCGCGTCGGTCGTGGGACAGGGCAAAGCGGTGGTGCAGCGCCGCTGCGGCGGTGGCTGGCTCGGCGTCGTCCTGCGGACTCGACGCCTGCGGGCCGATCAGGCCCGGCGCGAGCAGCAGTGTCAGCAGGCCGGCGGTGATCCAGCGCAACGGTAATCGATGCTTCATCGGTCGCGCCCGTCCCGTGGGCTAGAGTGATAACGGTTCAGCCTTAGAGCGCGCAGGCGACAGACAATTCCACATCCTCGGGGGAGGGCAGGACGATGAATCGTCGACAGGCACTCGGTTTGCTCGGTTTGGGGCTCGTGGCGCCCTATACCATTGGTTTTCACCGCGGTCTGCATGCGGCGACCGGGCCCTTCCAGCCGGCCCGGGAAACGCCCAATCGACAGGTATTCTCCCTGTCCGTGGCCTCCGGTGACCCCTCGCCGACCGGCGTCGTCCTCTGGACGCGCATCGACCCGGCCTTCCACCAGCCGAGCGAGCCGCTGCGTTTCCAGATCGCCGACGATCGCTTCTTCCGGCGCATCGTCATGGAGGGCGCCGTCGCCGCCGACCGGGTGGGCCCGGCCGACGATCATACCGTCCGGATCGATCTCGATGGCCAACTCGCCAGTGACCGACGTTACTACTACCGCTTCTTCTACGGCAATGCGGTCAGCCCCACGGGGCGTTGCCGGACCGCGCCGGCCGCGGGCGCAACGCCGGATCGGCTGAAGCTCGCGCTGGTGACGTGTCAGGACTACACCAACGGCTATTACACGGCCCTGGGTCGACTCGCGGCGCGTGACGACATCGATTTCGTGGTGCACGTGGGCGATTTCATCTACGAAACGGCCGGCGATCCGCGCTTCCAGTCGCTGCCCTTTGCCGACCGGACCTTGCTCTTGCCCAGCAACGGTATCGTCGCCCTCGACCGGGCCGACTACCGGCACCTGTACCGGACCTATCGCAGCGATCCGGATCTGCAACGCTGCATGGAAAACCACACCTTCATCGCGGTCTGGGACGATCACGAAACGGCGAACGACTGCTACTGGGACGCCGCGCGCGATACCCTGGGCGCGCCGGATCATCCCTACACCGTCGACCCGGCCTATGGCAACGATGCGGCGCTGCTGCGCGCGCTGGCCATGGACGCCCGCAAGGCGTGGCTGGAGTACATGCCGGCCCGCGTCAGCGTCAACCCGAGCGCCACGCACCCACACGACTTCTATCGCATCTACCGACGCTTTGCCCTGGGGACGCTGGTCGATCTGTTCATGCTGGACGGACGCAGCTATCGCTCGCCGCACGCCTGCGGCGAGGGCGACGTGCGCGAGCGCTACGTGCCGATCGGGTGCCGCGACTACACGGCGGCCGACCAGACCATGCTGGGGACCGCTCAGCGTGACTGGCTCACGGCGGGCACGCTGGGATCGAACGCGCGCTGGCGGGTGTGGGGCAACCAGACCCTCATGGCCGAGCTCAGCGTAGGGCGCACCGATCGGCGCATCCCGCTCAATCTCGATGCCTGGGACGGCTATCAGGCCGAGCGGCGCCATCTGGCCGAGGCCATGCGCGACGGTGGCCGCCCCAATCTGGTGGTCCTGAGCGGGGATTTTCATTCCCACATCGTCGCCCACCTCAAGGTCGACTACGGCCAGGCGAACAACGAGGATCCCCGCAACGTGATCGGCGCGGAGTTCATGACCACCTCGGTGACCTCGGCCGGAGGCCTGGATGCGATCAATGCGGCGCTCAAACGCGATCCGCGCAATCCCAAGCTCGACATCCCGATCGGCAACCAGCTCATCGGCGCGCTCAACCCGCACATCCGCTTCGCGGACCTCGGCAGCCATGGCTACTCGGTGATGACCTTCACCGATGCGTTTGCGGATTGGACGGCCTATGTGGTCGACAAGAACCAGCCCGATGGCCTGGTGCGGGAACGCGTGTTTCGGCGCATTCGGGCCGAAGCCGGCAGCCCCCGCCTGCGGGAACTACCGCCGCTGGACGGATTGGATCGCCTGCAGCGTCTCGGTTGATCGACGCGCTTCCGGCGATGGGTGGGGCACGACGGCGGCTGCGTCGCGCTTCGGCCCATCGGCCGCCGATCGTGCGTTTTCCCACAAGCGCCGCCGCGTGCGCAGGCCGATCTGCCGGACCAGATGTCCGCGATGGGCCTGCAAGCCCGTGACCTCGAGATAGGCGACGAGGAAGCGCATCCGGTCGGTGCGACTGAGGCGGGGATGGTCCATGTTCAGCTGCGCGAGATTTTTCACCCGTCGGCGCCAGGGCAAGTGCCTGAATCGACGCGTCCCCTCATTGTCGAGAAACCAGAATCGAGGCCCCGTGGCCGGATGGAAATCCACCTGCAGGTTGCTGGTGCGCAGTTCCGTGTGAAAGAAACCGGCCTGGTGCAGACGCCCCACCTCAGCGCCCAGCGCGCGCAGCGTCTCGCGCCGCCGGTCGAAGGGCTCCCTTGCCGGACCGCCGGCGACCGGTTCACGGTCCAGATAGACGGCCAACGACTCCCCGGGCGCCGCTGCGGTGATCAGGAACGGCAGGTTGCGGACGCGGCCGCGCAGCACCACCGCCGGCGCTGAAAAGCCGGCTGCCCGCAGCGCGTGGGTCCGACGATCGCTGCGATAGGCGCGGTCGCCGCGGAACAGGGTCTTGATGCCTTCGTACCAGCGTCTCGGGAAAAAGATCTTGGCGAATGAGCGTGGCTGCGTCGTGGTCTGCGCCACCAGGGCGGACTGGGAACTGCGCACGCGCCGCCAGCCGGGCGCCTGGCCCGACTCCAACAGCAACTGCAGCGATTCGTGGATCGCCAGATGATAGAAAGCCCGCGACGCGGCCGCGCGCGCAGCCTCGTCGGAGATGGACTGGGCAGCACTGCGGACTGCCGGGTTGGTTCGCATCGGCCACGCTCCCCGTGGACGCCGGCTCGTGCCCGGTGCGTCCGCGTTCTTAATGTTTTCTTAAGAATACGGGAAGCGGCCGCTCAGGGGGAAGCCGGTCGGGGGAGCGAAGCGGGCGGCACCATCGACTGGAACAGTGCGGCGGTTGCAGGGTCGGCACGCCAGTTGTGCATGAGCTGGCGCCAATCCTTGCGCCGCAACGTCTCCCGGCGCAGCCGAGGCCGGGCGGTTTCATCGAAATCCACGAGAGAGACCCGCTCGCCGTCGATGAGGAAGTTGGCGTCCTTGGCATCGCCGTGGACGAAGCCGGCGGCGTGCAGGCGCTGGAGGATGTCGACCATCTGTCGGGCCACGGCGCGGCGCGCGGCGGGGCTACTGGCCGGATCGGCGAAGAACTGCCGGGCCGTCATTCCGGGCAGCGCTTCGGTGATGAGGTAGGCACCGCGCCGCAGGACGCCGCAGAACGGCTCCGTGACGATTGCCGCCGGCCGGAAGGTGTCGATTCCCAGGGCCGCGACGGCCCGTGCCATCTCGCAGCTGTGCAGCGCCTTGGCGCGGCGCAGTGCCCGGCCGAGCTCGCGCCGGAAGGGTTGCCGGCGGTAATGCTTGACCAGGTAGCGGCCGGTGGCCAGCGGTATCGTGGCGACCCAACTGGCCGGGTCGTCCTTGTGCATCACGGCCCCCGGCTGGCGCGGGACTCCCGCGCGCGTCGCAATCACCCGCGCCAGGCCATCCGGGTCCGGCCAGTCGGGATCGATCCAGGCGATGGCGCCCTCGGGGAGCGCGCGCCGTTCAAACTGCATCGATCGACAACAGCTCGCGGTAGAGGGCCATGAGCGCCTCGGCCATCCGGCTCAGGCTCAGCGGCAGGACGGTCTCGCGGCCCGCATGGCCGATGCGCTCGCGCACGCCCCGGTCGCACAGGTGCTCCATGTGGGCGGTGAGGCCGGGGATGTCGAGCGCGTCGCAGAGCAGGCCGTTGCGGCCGCTTTCGATCAGATCGACCGCGCCGCATTTCACGCTCGTGACCACCGGCAGGCCGCTCGCCATGGCCTCGAGCACCACATTGGCGAAGGGATCGTACAGCGTCGGCAGGACGAGGGCATCGGCTGCGCCGTACCAGGGCCGTACGTCGGCCTGCGGGCCCACCAGATGCACCCGGCCGGCGACGCCCAGCCGTCCGGCAAGCGCGCGGTAGCGACCCGCCCGCTTGTCCTGACCCACGGCAATGAGCTGGGCATCGGGCCGGCCGACCTGGGCCAGCGCACGGATGGCCCCGGCGAGATTCTTGCGCTCGAAGCCCGAGCCCACGAACAGAAACACCGGCGCCTCAAGGCGAATGCCGAGCCGGGCGCGGATCTGCAGGCTTACCTCGCGCTGCGCCCCCGGCCGGAAATGCGCGCTGTCGACTCCGTTGTAGATGACCCGCAGCCGCGCCGGATCGACGCCGTACTCCCGGCGAATCTCCTCGGCGACCATGCGCGAGTTGCAGATCACCGCCCGCAGCGTGGGGCTGGCGTAAAGTCGCGCTTCCTCGGCGAGCTTGTGGCGGTGGTAGGGGCTCAGCGACTGGCCGAGCGAGCCGCGCCAGCCGCGCGCCCGATTGCGCTCGCCGAGCCAGACCCGGTGCACCCCGCCGCCGGCGCGATAGAGATGACAACAGGGGATGCGCGTCTGGGACTGGACGAGATCGGCCTCGAGTGAAGCCAGCGCCCGGCAGGCAGCGCGCGCGAAGCTGACCTCGCGCCACAGCCGCCCGACATGAAAGGGATCGCAGCGCAGCACGGTCACGTTCGGGTCGGCTCCGGCCCCGTCCCAGCGGCGGGTGACCACGGTGAGGCGCACGGCGTGTTCGTCCAGGGCCGCGAGCATGCGCGTCAGGATGCGTTCGGCGCCGCCGTCCGGCCGATAGGCGGGGTGGACGAAAGCGACGTGCAGCGGTGCGGTCATGCCGATGGCCCCCGGCCGCGCAGGCGGTGTTCGAGCACGAAGGCCTGTTTGGCAAACGCGGCCAAGGCGGACGAGGCGGCGATCAGGACGCCGCGCCAGCCATCGCGCCAGGCCTGTTGCAGGACGAGGATGCGCACTAGCCGCCCCAGGGGCGAGAGCAAGAGTTTGTGGGCGCGGAAGGGTTGGCCGCGGGCGATGAGGTCCTCCGCGCCGAGCCGGGCATAGTCCAGCGTGCGATGCAGATGATCGTCGAGCCGCTGGTAAGATTCGTGCAGCAGATCCCCGGCCAGGCGTCCGGTCGGCCCGGCTACGGTGAGCTGCTCATGCACGCGGCCGCCGACCCAGCGCGCCTGCGTGCGCGCCACGAGGCGCAGGCGCCACTCCGGCGTCCAGGCATGGCGCAGCCAGGCGCCGAGATAGCGGTTGCGGCGATTGAGGAAATAACCCTGCAGCGGCGGCGTTCCTCGAGCGAAGAGGGCGCGGATGGCCGCGGTCAGCTCGGGTGTGAGCGCCTCATCCGCATCCAGGCTCAGGACCCAGGGCTGGCTGCAGGCGGCGATGGCGCGGTTCTTCTGGGCGGTGAAGCCCGGCCAATCGGTCACCTCGACGCGTGCCCCGCAGCGCTGGGCGACCGCGACGGTCGCATCGCTGGAACCCGAATCGAGCACGACGATCTCGGCGGCCAGTGCCCGGACGCTGGCCAGGCAGCGCGGCAGATTCGCTTCCTCGTTGCGGGCGATGATGGCGACCGACAGCGGCAGGGCGGCGGTGGCGGTCATGCGCGCCCGCCCCGGACGCAACTGCGCAGGTAGCGGAACAGCGTGCCCGGACGCAGCGCCGCGGACGGCGCAAGGCGCAGGGCGGCGCGGAAATGTGCCCGCGCCTCCCGCTCGCGGCCGGCGCGGCTGAGCGCACGGAAGCACGCCAGTTGCCGGTCGGCCTCGAAGGCGCCGCGCGCGGCGAGAAAGGCGGGCGGCAGACGGGCCGGATCGAACAGGAGCGCCGCAACCCGCTCGCTCGCCCGGCACAGGGCATCGACGTCGTGGCGCAGGCTCGCCGGCTGACGGTATTTGACGGCCAGCACATGGGGCAGGGCGCGGGTGCGCCCGAGGGCCAGCATCTGCGCGAACAGCACCACGTCCTCGTTGTTGCGGATCGATTCGGGGTAGCCCAGCCGGCGCGCCAGGGAGCGGCGCATGAGCACGGCGCCGTGGGTGGGGCCCACACCGTCCCCACGCAAGAAGCGCCGGAAATCGGCCTGGGGTGTGCCGCCCCATCGGGCGTCGGGCCGGTGGACCTTGCGACTGCCGTCCAGTCGCACCACGGCATGACCGCCGAACAGGAGGTCGACCGGCCCATGGGCGCGCAGATCGGCGCGCAACACCGCCAGCGTCTCGCGCATCAGGGCGTCGTCGGCGTCCAGAAAGAGCACCTGCTCGCCCGTTGCCGCCGCCATGCCGCGGTTGCGCGCGGCGCCCGGACCGGCATTGGCCTGGGTCAGTACATGGATGCGCGTCGGGTCGCGGGCCGCGTAGGTGCGGGCCAAGGCCAGCGTGCCGTCGCTGGAACCGTCGTCGACCACCACCAGCGTCCAGTCCGGGTCGCTCTGTGCCAGCACCGAATCGAGCGCACGGGCAAGGAAGCCCTCGGCCTGATAGGCCGGCACGACGACGGTGATCGACGCCGGGGCAGGCGGGTTCATGGCGTCGATGTCGAGCGCAACCAGAAGGCCGGCGAGTAGAGGCTGCCCCAGAACAGGGCCAGGTACGGCCAGAAGATCCATTTGGTGATGTGCGCTTCGCTGAAGTTCGCCACCAGGAACATCACCAGCACCGACCACTGCATGAGCAGGAACCGCCCCGGCAGGTGACCTTGCCGATAGGCCCACAGCCCGCCGCGGGCCACGCATGCGGCGAAGGCTGCGAACAGCGTCACGCCGACCACGCCCGTCGCGACCAGCAACTCCAGCCAGCTGTTGTGCAGATGGGGCACGTCGAAACCGCCGAGCCGCTGCGGCAAGTCTCCCGACATGGCCAGCGGGTGGATGCTGTTGATGCCGATGCCGAGCCAGGGGCTGTCCTGCCAGTGCGTCCAGCCCCAGTGCCAGAGATGGATGCGGCGGCCGAGGGACGTGTTCGGGACGGATTGCCATTGTCCGGCCTCGATCGCCTGAAAGACCGTGGACTCTTCGCCGAAGCGCTGGGAGATGTGGCTCCACTGGCCCGCACCGACCAGGAAAACCAGGCCAAGCCCGACGACGCCGCCGGCCAAGGTCCAGTTGCGCCCGCCACGCCCGCCGAGCAACAGCGGCACCGCTGCGCCGAGGCCGATGACGACGCCCAGCCAGGCCCCGCGGGTCTGGGTGAACAGCAGGCCCATCGTCATCAGCAGCACGGCCAGCGCCCAGAGCCCGATGCGCAGGGGGAACCGAGGCTCGCTGCGGTGTCCCCAGACGTCCCGCGCCAGAAACAGCAGGCCCAGCAGCGCAGTCGCGAAGAACAGCGCGCTGCGCTGCGGATTCATGCCGAAGCGCAGCCGGCCGCCGGACAAACCCTTTTCCCAATAGAGCGGGTAGAGGAAGTAGGGCAGCATGGCGAGCGCAAAGGCGATGAACAGAACGAAGGAAAGTCGTCG
>JAJXTQ010000408.1 GCA_021783685.1 Pseudomonadota bacterium
CATGCTCTTGCGTAGGCATTGCTGATGTCGTTTTCCCAAACATTGCCCACCAGCCCGCCGACATTCGAATACCCGGTCACCGTGCCTGTCGCGTAGACGTCGGTAAGGGTCGTGTAAACTTTCAAGTAACCGATCAAACCGCCGGTAAGGTCACTAGAGCTTGAAGTACCGCCATTCACATTGCCGCTGGCATAGGACCTGACGATGCTGCTGTAGCCCTCGTCATGTCCGAGCAGTCCGCCGACGGCCGTGCCGTTGTTGCCGGCCGCGCTCACATTGCCGGCGGCATAGGCGTTGCTGACGATGACTTCGTGACCGTAGCCCACCAGACCACCGACATTGGCAGATCCGATCACGTCAGCCGTCGCGTACGATTGAAGAATGCTAGTGTAATAATTGCTACTGCCGATCAAGGCGCCGACCGAGGTGCCGCCGCTGACGCTACCGCCTACGAGGCCGACATTTCGAATGATCGCGGCGCTCGTGACACCGAAGAGACCGATGTTATCCGTCGTCGGCTGGTCGATGACGAGCCCGCTGATGGTGTGGCCTAGACCGTCGAACCTACCGGTGAAGTTCGTTGTAACGTCGCCCACCGGCATAAAACCCGAGCCGCCGTTCCAGGCGTTGGTGGCGCTGGCATCGATGTTGGCTCCCAGTGCATAGTTGCCGGCAAGATTGCTGCTCATCGCCTGCAGGCCGGTGAGGTCGCTGACCACCGTGTAGGAAGTGCCGTTGATCTGGAGTGCGCCGGTCCCACTGAAGTCGACCCGACCCTTGAATCCCGTTGCGGCACCGGGATTGAAACCGACCAGCGCCGCATGACCGGCGCCGGGGTTGAGATTCAGACTGGCGCTGCCCGTCGCCGTCATCACGGCGTTGATGTTGATGTCGTTGGTCGCCGTCAGAGTGAGGGCATGGGAAGCCCAGCCGACCGTATCGTTCACGTTCACGTTGCCGTCGGCGCCGCTGCCGTTGGTGCTGGCGACGGTGACATCGGCGGTGAGCAGGTTGTTCGTCAGGGCGGCACCGGTGATGTCGCTGCCTATGGTGAAGCCGTCCGGATCGAGCAGCCAAGTGCCTGTCTTGCCGAGCGGCGCAAGCGTATCGACGCGAGCGCGGTCACCCACCTTGAGCCGCGCTCCCGAGGTCTCGACCAAACCGCCATCGCCGCCTTGCGGGCCGCCACGCGCCGAGATGCTGCCGTCGAACCTGGTCGTACCCTCGGACCAGACCATCACCTTGCCGCCGTCGCCTTGGGCTCTGGCATCCGCCTTGATCCTACTGGCGGCATCGATGCTCAGGGTCCGTGCATTGGCCACAGGATTGCCTGCGGCGACCGCCGGTGTTCCACGGCTGTCCCCACCCACCAGCACCGTGCCGCCGGCGCTCTGGCCCGACGCATCGAGGCTCGCGCTCTGAAACCCGATGTTCCAGCCGAACACGCCTATGCTGCCGCCGCTGGCCTTGCCTGAAACGTCCAGTGCTCCAGCCACATTGACGCTGCCCGACGTGCCGCCGTCGAGCACGATCTGACCATTCCGGTTGCTCAGGCTTTTGGCTTCTACGATGCCGCTCTGGTTGATCACCGTCCCAACCAGTTCGCCGGCGGCGCGGGCGGTGAGCAGCACCCTGCCGCCATCGGCCACGATGGCGCCGCTGTTGTCTATGCTGGCATTCAGGGCCGCTTGATCGACATTGATCTTGAGCAGGTCGTCGCCGGCAAAATCGAGGCTGACCTGCTTGCCCGCGGCGAGCGCGACGTTGCCTGCCGCGATCGTCCCATCGTTGGCGACGACGGGGGCGATCAGCGCGACGTAAGCGTTCGCCGTGAGCCGGCCGGAGTTTCTGATGCCAGCGGAATCGTCGAGGCCGGAAAAGCGCATCCGGCCTGCCAGGAAGTCCTGGTTCGAGATCGCCAATGTCGTGGCCGCCAGGCCGCCGACATCGACGCTGGCCGTCGGTCCGAACAGCACGCCGCTGGGGTTCACCAGGAACACCTGGCCGTTGGCGTTGATGCGTCCCTGAATCTCGCTCGGCTGGCCGCCGAGAATCCGGTTGAGCGTCACAGCGCCGGCGTTGGGCTGCCTGAAAACCACGCTCTCGCCTGGTGCAATGCCGAAGCTCTGCCAGTCGATGATCGCGCGCTGGCTGCTCTGGGTAATCGCAAGCGTGTTGGAGGGAACGACGGCCACGGAGGCATTGCCCGCCACGGTCTGCCCGCCGAGGGGCAGGGAAAAGGCTGCGCCACCTGGCAGAAGCAGGCAGGCTGCCGACAGGAGTCGCCCCAGCGAAATTATCGTCTTTCTCCAGTTGACCCTGCCATCGGCTGGCGCTGCTGCCAGCGCATGAAGCTCCATCACAGGCCCCCTCAGTCCGCGGGCACTCTCGTCGCCGGCCCGGGCTTGTCATGACGATTCACTTTAACATGCTTTTGTCATAGCGACAAACCCCATAGAGAGGCGGAAAATCGCGCCGATGCGGCAAAGCCGATGAGCGCCGTCACGGCTTTGATAATATGCCATACGTGTATTACCATGAGGGACCGAACGATCAGGAGTGAACGATGGCGCTCAGCAGATTCGTCAGGCTCTACCGTCAGCTCGCCCGCAAGGCCACCGGCATCTTGCCGCGCCCGATGCGCTTCGCGGTTTTCCGCAACATGATCAGGTGCGACGTGGCGCCGCCCGACAAGCTGGTACTCAAGGTCGCCGAGACCCGGGAGGAACTGGAGGACTGCTTCAGTCTGCTGCACGACGCCTACGTTCAAGTCGGTTTCATGAAGCCCGATCCCTCGGGCATGCGCGCCACCCTCTATCACGCCCTGCCCACGACCACG
>JAJXTQ010000409.1 GCA_021783685.1 Pseudomonadota bacterium
CGCCAAGGCGATCCCCGACGCCCGCCAGCGGCTGGCCTACATCGCCCAGATGACCGAGCAGGCGGCCAGCCGGGTGTTGAACGCCACCGACATCGCCAAGCCGATCCAGGACGACTTGCAGCGGCGTTCGGAAGCGCTGGGGGTGCGCTGGGAGAAGGTGTTCACCAATCAGCTCTCGGTCGACGAGTTCAAGGCGCTGGCCGCCGACACCCACGGATTCCTGCGCCAGGTGCCGGAGCAGACGCGCGCCACCAACGCGCAATTGACGGAAATCATGATGGCTCAGGATTTCCAGGATCTGACCGGCCAGGTGATCAAGAAGGTGGTGGATATGGCGCAGGCGATGGAGGCACAGCTGCTCGCCCTGCTGGTCGAGGCGATGCCGCCGGAGTTGCGCGCCGAGACGCCCACGGGGCTGCTGAACGGTCCGGTGATCAACGCCCAGGGACGCAGCGACGTGGTCAGCAATCAGGAGCAGGTCGATGATCTGCTGGAGAGCTTGGGATTCTAGTAGCCTTTCGGGGCACGGGTAGCGGGTTTGCGGAGCGAGAAAATGAGCGATTTTCAAGGAATGGAAGATCTGTTGCAGGACTTCCTGGTCGAAGCCGGCGACCTGCTCTCCGGCGTCGATAACAAACTCGTCGATCTGGAGAAGACGCCACACGAGCGCGGGCTGCTGAACGAGATTTTCCGCGGCTTCCATACCATCAAGGGCGGCGCCGGCTTCCTCAACGCCAAGGAACTGGTCACCCTCTGCCACCTGACCGAGAACCTCTTCGACCGGCTGAGAAACGGCGAACTGGAGGTCACGCGCGGCATCATGGACGCGATCATGGATGCCACAGCTTCGGTGCGCGACATGTTCGATTCGCTGGAGCACGGCGTGCAGCCGGGTCCGGCGTCGCCGCAATTGCTGGAGGTCTTGAAGCAGGCGATCGCCGGCGAGCTCAGCGGGGCTGCACCCGCCGCCGCTCCGGTAGCGGTAGCCAGCGTGGCGGCGCCCGCTGGAGCGCCGGCGGGTGGGCCAGACTGGGGCGGCCTGATGCAGGCCGTCTCTTCCCCTTCGGTTCCCGCCGTCGCGGCATCCGCGCCGGCGATGCCTACCCCGGTGGTCGATCTTCATCACGACGTCGCGGGCAAGTCGCCGGAGGAAATCATCAAGCAGGCGGTGGGCCGTCGTGCCATCGACAAGCCCGGCTATCAGGGAGCGGCAACCAGCCGCCGCGACGGCGAGAAGACACGCGACAATTCGATCCGCGTCGATACCGCGCGCCTGGACCAGGTGCTGAACCTGTCCGGCGAGATCGGTCTCACCAAGAACCGACTGACCGCGCTCAGGAGCGACATCCTGAACGGCCGCAGCGATACCGATACCCTGCAGGCGCTCGACCAGGTGGTCGGGCAGTTGGACCTCCTGGTCTCCGACCTGCAAAGCGCGGTGATGAAGACGCGGATGCAGCCGATCGGCCGCCTGTTCCAGAAGTATCCGCGCATCGCCCGCGATCTGGCCCGGGCGCTGGGCAAGGAGGTCGAGCTGGTCTTGGTCGGCGAGGATACGGAGATCGACAAGACGATGATCGAGGATCTTTCCGACCCGATCATCCACCTGATCCGCAATGCCGTCGATCATGGCGTCGAACTGCCCGAGGAGCGTCGCGCCCACGGCAAGCCTTCGATGTCGCAGGTGCGTCTCGAGGCGCGCCAGGAGGGCGATCACATCGTGCTGCTGGTCGCCGACGACGGTCGCGGCATGAATCCCGAGCGGCTGCGCGCCAAGGCGGTCGAGAAGGGCCTGATCACCGACGAAGAAGCCAACACCATGGACGAGCGCCAGAGCCTGAACCTGGTGATGCTGCCCGGCTTCTCGACCAAGGACGTGGCCTCCGACGTCTCCGGCCGCGGCGTCGGCATGGACGTGGTCAAGACCAACATCCAGAAGCTGAACGGCTCGATCGACATCAAGTCGGTGCCGAATCAGGGCACCACCTTCGTCATTTCCCTGCCGCTGACGCTGGCGATTCTGCCGGTGCTGGTGGTGCGTCTGGGCGATCAGCCCTTCGCCGTGCCGCTGTCGATGGTGCGCGAAATCCTGCCGGTCGATGCCAACGCCATCCAGGAAGTGGGCGGACGGGCCACCCTGGTGGTGCGCGGCGAGGTGCTGCCGATGCTGCCCCTGTCCTCCCTGCTCGGTTGGCCGCAGGAGCAGGCGCCGGAATACGGCGTGCTGATGCAGACCGCGGAGTCCAGTTTCATTCTCGCGGTCGATAGCTTCGCCGGGCGCGAGGACGCGGTCATCAAGTCGCTCGAAGACTTCCGCCCCAAGGGCGTCGCCGGCGTCACCACCCTGCCCAACGGCCAGATCGTGCTGATCCTCGACATGAAGGAACTGCTGACCGGCGTCGGCGACCAGCGCGGCGTTTCCCGCTCGCTGTTCATGCCCCGCAGCCTCGCCGCCGCCTGAACCTCCTTGTGGGTCGGGCTCTAGCCCGGCGGCCGCAACAGGCGACTCGCGATCCGTGTCGGGCTGTCTCCAGCGAAGTCCGGTCTCCTGGATGACGGCGCATTCAGCCGAATTGACCGGGTAATTCGGCTCTATTCCCGCACTGACGCGTAGACCATGCCGGCAATAATTGCCGGCATGCGAGGAACCGTCAGTGGCTGAGGAAAGCGATGTCGAACGCACCGAACCAGCGTCTGCCAGACGTCTGGAACAGGCGCGCGAGGAGGGGCAGGTTCCCCATTCGCGCGAGCTGGCGGCATTCCTGGTGCTGCTCGCGAGCGTCTCGGGCTTCTGGACGATGGGCGGCTGGTTCTCGCAGCATGCCACCGCCATCATGC
>JAJXTQ010000410.1 GCA_021783685.1 Pseudomonadota bacterium
TTGCTGCGTGGCGGCGTCGGGCTTGGCGGTGCCGATGTCCATGTCGCGGAACACCTGGGCCGAATCGACGCTGACGATGTCCAGCGGCAGCCGCTCGGCCAGCTCCAGCGCCAGCGCGGTCTTGCCGCTGGCGGTGGGGCCCATGAGGAAGATGGCCGGCGGTAGCCGCCGATCGGCGCCCTGCGGGCGGTCGCTGGGAGTGATCATCGCCTGCGCGTGTCCCGCCGGGACTTCCTTCGGTCGTCACTGCGAGGCCAGGGGCCGCGGCCGTCCTGATTGCCACGCTGCGCTCGCAATGACGGTATCGGCGCGGGGGTCAGGCCCAGCCCTGGCGCCGGGCCGTCCCAAGGCAGGGCAGCCATAGCCTGCGAGCCATGCGAGCGGTGGTCACCCCCTTCCTCGGGGCGGAGGCGGGGTTGGTTGGAGCCTTGCTCCGCGCCGCCGTAGCCGGACGGCTGTGCTAAGCCGTCCGTGGAACGGGGGCCGGGGGGAAGGCACTTCATGTCAGCCCTGGCGCCGGGCCGTCCCAAGGCAGGGCAGCCATAGCCTGCGAGCCATGCGAGCGGTGGTCACCCCCTTCCTCGGGAAGGGGGTCGGGGGGAAGGCACTTCATCTCCCGCGCAAGAACAGCCGGTCCAGATCGGCGAGCGATAGCTGGGTCCAGGTCGGGCGACCGTGGTTGCACTGGTCGGCCCGTTCGGTTGCCTCCATCTCGCGCAGCAGCGCGTTCATCTCCGGAACCGTCAGCTTGCGTCGGGCGCGCACCGCGCCGTGGCAGGCCATGGTGGCCAAGAGTTCGTTGCCGCGCGCCTCGATCACCCGGCTCGCCGGGAATTCGCCGAGATCGGCGAGCAGCGCGCGCACCAGCTCAGGAATCGGCGCATTGGCGAGCAGCGCCGGTACGGTGCGCACCATCAGCTCGCCCGGCCCGGCCGGGGCCAGTTCGAAGCCCAGGCGCCCGAGCGTCTGGCGGTGCTCTTCGGCGCTGGCCATCTCCGCGGCACTGGCGGAGAACAGCGCCGGAATCAGCAGGCGCTGGGTCGCCGGCGCCTGGCCGTTCAAGGCCGTCTTCAGTTTTTCGTAGAGGATGCGCTCGTGGGCTGCGTGCATGTCGACCAACACCAGGCCGGCGGCGTTCTGCGCCAGGATGAAAAGGCCGTGGAGCTGCGCCAGCGCGTACCCTAATGGGACTTCCTCCGGGGCGTACCCTAAAGGTACTTCCTCCGGTGCTTGCTCAGGAAGCGCCGTGTCCTGTGTTGGACCCGGCTGCGCCGCGGCGACGAAATCCAGGTAGGCGGCGACCGCCGGCTCATGAATGCCCAGTGGCGACTGACGTTGCGGTGTCCACGTCGGGGCGGGCGGTGCGTCAGGCGTCGCCGGTCTGGGCGAGGGGGCCGCGGCCAGGGGGGAGGCCAGCGTCCTTTGCAGCGCGTGGAAGACGAACTGATGCACGCCCCGCGCCTCGCGGAAGCGCACCTCGATCTTGGCCGGATGGACATTGACATCGACGCCCGCCGGGTCGAGTTCCAGGAACAGCACGTAGGCGGGATGACGGCTGCCGTGCAGGATGTCGGCGTAGGCTTGGCGCACCGCGTGGGCGAGCAACTTGTCGCGGACGAAGCGGCCATTGACGAAGCAGTATTGGGCGTCGCGTCCGGCCCGGGAATAGGCGGGCAGGGCGGCGAAGCCGGTCAGACGCAGATCGCCGGCACTGACCTCGACGGTGCGGGACTGTCCGTGAAATTCCTCGCCGAGCAGTTCGCGCACGCGGCGGGCGAGGTCGTCGGCATCCAGACGCTGCTTGAGCCTGCCGTTGTGGGCGAGGCTGAAGGTCACCTCCGGCCGCGCCAGCGCCATGCGCCGCAACGCCTCTTCGCAGTGCGCGAACTCGGTGGCTTCCTGGCGCAGGAATTTGCGCCGCGCCGGCGTGTTGTAGTAGAGGTCGGCGGCCTCGATCACCGTGCCCCGGGAGAGCGCCGCGGGCGAGGGCGACAGGTCGCCCGCTTCTATGCGCCAGGCGTGCGCACTGCCGGCGGTGCGGCTGGTGATCGCCAGGCGCGCCACCGAGGCGATCGAGGCCAGCGCCTCGCCGCGAAAGCCGTAGGAGGCGACCCGTTCGAGATCGGCGAGGCTGCCGATCTTGCTGGTGGCGTGCCGCGCCAGCGCCAGCGGCAGGTCTGCCCGATCGATGCCGCCGCCGTCGTCGGCGACGCGGATCGCGCGCACGCCGCCCTCGATCAACTGCACGTCGATCTCCCGGGCGCCGGCGTCGAGGCTGTTCTCGACCAGTTCCTTCAGCACCGAAGCGGGCCGCTCCACCACTTCGCCGGCGGCGATCTGGCTGATCAGTAGGTCCGGCAGGGGCTTGATTGCGCTCATGGGCGGCGATTATAGACCGCACTATCCGGTAGAATACCCGGCCTGTTCCCTGCTCCGACACCGATGGCGCTCTTCGCCCAGTTCGTAGATCTCGTTCTCCATCTCGATCAGCATCTGGCCCTCCTGATCGCCCACTACGGCGTCTGGGTTTATGCCATCCTGTTCGCCATCATCTTCTGCGAGACCGGCCTCGTGGTCGCGCCCTTCCTGCCGGGCGACTCCTTGCTCTTCGTCGCCGGGGCGCTGGCCGCGGGCGGCGGCCTGGATCTCGCTATCCTGTGCGCCGTCCTGTTTTCGGCCGCACTGGCCGGGGACAACGCCAATTACTGGATCGGCCGCAGCATCGGGCCGCGCGCCTTCCGTTGGGAGCAGTCGCGCCTGTTCAACAAAGCGGCGCTGATGAAGACCCATCTCTTCTACGAACGCCACGGCGGCAAGACCGTGATCGTCGCCCGCTT
>JAJXTQ010000411.1 GCA_021783685.1 Pseudomonadota bacterium
GAGCGCGGCATCTACAAGGTGGCGGTGCGCACGCGTCACGAGCAGGTGGGGCGTGCCTGTCTGAAAGCAGCGCGCGATCTGCTGATGGCCGCCATCGAAGACCGCCCGTTTGATGTGGAAGGCACGGTGATCCGTCTGCATGATCTGGCAGACCAGCTCTGCCTCGGCCCGAGCACGGCCTGCATCGTCGATGGCGCCGCCAGCCGGCATATCCCGTTCATTCGGCTGACCGAAGGCAACCTGGTGCAGCTTGGCTATGGCGCCCGCCAGCATCGCATCTGGACGGCGGAAACGGACCTCACCAGCGCGATCGCCGAAGGCATCGCCGGCGACAAGGACCTGACCAAGAGCCTGCTGAAGTCCTGCGGGGTGCCGGTACCGGACGGCCGCATTGCAGAAAGCCCGGAAGATGCTTGGGAAGCGGCGGAAGAGATCGGTCTGCCGGTGGCGGTCAAGCCGGTGGATGGCAACCACGGGCGTGGCGTTTCCCTCGATTTGACCACCCGCGAAGATGTCGAGCGGGCCTATCAGCTGGCCTTGCCGGAAGGCAGCGAGGTCATCGTCGAGCGCTATGTGCCGGGCAACGAACACCGCCTGCTGGTGGTCGGCGCGCGTGTCGTCGCGGCGGCGCGCGGCGAGGCGGCCTGGGTGCGGGGCGACGGCCGCGCGACCATCGCCGAACTGATCGACAGCCAGCTCAATACCGATCCGCGCCGCGGCACCACGGAAGATTATCCGCTCAACAAGATCCTGATCGACGAAGACCCGGCAGTCGGTCTCGAGCTGGAGCGCCAGGGGTATACGCCGGATGCTGTTCCGGCGGCGGCGCAGAAGGTTCTGATCCAGCGCAATGGCAATGTCGCCTTCGACGTGACCGACGCGCTTCACCCCGATGTGATGGAAACGGCCGTCCTCGCCGCACGGGTGGTGGGACTCGACGTGGCGGGGATCGACATGGTGGCGGAAGACATCTCGCGGCCGCTGGCGGCGCAGGGCGGGGCCATCGTCGAAGTGAACGCGGGACCGGGCCTGCTCATGCACCTCAAACCCGCCGAAGGCACCCCGCGCCCGGTGGGCCGCGCCATCGTCGACCATCTGTTTCCCGACGGCGAGAGCGGCCGCATTCCCATCGTCGGCATCAGCGGTTCGCAGGGGACGACCGCCATCGCGCATCTGGTCGCCCAGCTGATTACGTGCACCGGCAAGCGCACGGGCCTGGCCTGCCGCGACGGCCTGTATCTGGGCCCGCGCCAGGTCAAGCCGGGAAACTGTGCAAGCTGGCGTGCGGGACGGCAACTGCTGATGAACCGCGGCGTGGAAACCGCGATCTTCGAACACGATGCGAAATCGATCCTCGGCGAGGGCTACGCCTATGACCGCTGTCAGGTCGGCGTGGTGACCGACCTGCAGATGGACGCGTCGCTGGCGGAGTATTACATCCGCGAGCCCGAGCAGATGCACACGGTGATGCGCACCCAGGTGGATGTGGTCCTGTCCGATGGAATGGCGGTCCTGCATGCCGCCGACCCGGCGGTGGCCGACCTGGCTTCGCTGTGCGACGGAGGTGTTCTGTTCTACGCGCTCGATCCCGATCTGCCGGTGGTCGCCGAGCACCGCGCACGTGGGGGCAGGGCGGTGTTCCTGCGCGACAACCAGGTTGTCATCGCGGGCGGCACCGACGAGCGGCCGTTCTTCGACCTGCATACCCTGCCGTCGGCCATGGGCGGGAACCCCCTCCCGCAACCCTTGCATGTACTCGCCGCAATCGGGGTGGCGCTGGCGCTGGACATCCCGCCGGACCTGATCCGGGCCGGGATCGAAACCTGCGTGTCGCTCTATTCCCCTTCGAGCCAGGCCACCCATTCAGCATAGATATGCGACAGGCCCAGGCGGCCTGTCGGACACCCCCCACAGGAACAGGCGTTCATGGAAATATCACGTATCCGGGCACTACGCGGACCTAATCTCTGGAGCCGACACACGGCCATCGAGGCCTTGGTAGAGTGTGCGCCGGATGAGTCGATGATCGGCGCGATCAGCGGATTCGAAGCGCGCTTGCGGGCGCGTTTTCCGGAAATCGGCCCGATGCAGCCGACCGGAGACGAGGATGACATTTCCGTGGCGCATGCGCTGGCGTTTGCCGCCCTCGGCCTGCAGGCGCAGGCCGGCTGTCCCGTCAGTTTCTGCGTCACCTCGCCCACGGTGGAGACGGGAACCTATCAGCTCGCATTTGAATATACCGAGGAGGGCGTTGGACGACTGGCGCTCGATCTGGCCGAGTCGCTCTGCCGCGCCGCACGCGACGACACCCCGTTCGACCTGGCGGATGCCCTGGCGCGACTGCGGGAACTGGATGAAGACGTTCGCCTCGGCCCCAGCACCGGCGCCATCGTCCAGGCGGCCGTTGCGCGGGGCATTCCCGCCCGGCGCTTGGCGACGAGCAGCCTCGTGCAGTTTGGCTGGGGGAGCCGCCAGCGGCGCATCCAGGCGGCCGAGACCGACCGCACCCGCGCGATTTCCGAGACGATCGCCCAGGACAAGGATCTCACCAAGATGCTGCTGGAGGCCGCAGGCGTCCCGGTGCCGATCGGACGGGTCGTGACGACCGCCGAGGATGGCTGGGCGGCCGCCTGCGTGATCGGGTTGCCGGTGGTGGTCAAGCCGCGCGACGGCAACCAGGGCAAGGGGGTGACGGTCAACATCCTCACGCGCGAACACTTCATGGCGGTGTACGGGGCCGCGGCGGCGATCAGCGAGGAAGTGCTGGTGGAGCGCTTCATTCCGGGCCATGATTACCGCCTGCTCGTGGTCGGCAACCGGCTG
>JAJXTQ010000412.1 GCA_021783685.1 Pseudomonadota bacterium
GCGTAAAGCAGATTGTTGGCGAGGACGTCGAGATCCCGCAGCTTTTCGGGCAGAAGCGGCTGAACTTCGATCGAAAACCGTGTGGGCGGCATGTCGTTTCCTCGTTCGTTGGGATCTGGATGCAGTCGTGGCCGTGCGGTCGCCAGGCTACCGCTGGCCGTGGCGGCGGCTGGGCCGCTCCCGCGCCGGCAGCCTAATCGAGTCCTGTGACGCGTCGCGCATCGTCGCTGTGTTCAAGGCCCTTTCGGATAATCGGCAATGTCGGGCCCCTTCTGGAAGGGCACCATGGCGCGGCGCACGAGGGCGCGCGGCACGAGGCGCAGCCCTGCCACCGCGAGGCGGTTGGTCCAGCCGGGAATGGCCACCACGCGGCGCGCCCGGATCAGCGCATAGGCCTGAACCGCCGTGGTGCGTGCATCGGCCATCAGCGGGCGGAAGCGGCCACCGATATAGGCCGCCTGATTGTGCGCGGTTTCCTGGAAGCGCGTCTCCACCACGTTGGGGCAGACCGCCGTGACCGCGACCCCCGAGCCGCGCAGTTCCGCCGCGATCGCCTCCGAGAACGACAGCAGGTAGGCCTTGGAGGCGAAATAGATCGCCATGTAGGGGCCGGGCGTGTAGCCGGCCATGGAAGCCATGTTCACCACCTGTCCGCGCCGCCGCGCCAGCATGCCGGGCAGGAACAGCTTGGTGAGCTGGGTCGGGGTGAGCATGTTGAGCTGCATCTGCCGGGTCTCGGCGTCGAAATCGATGTCGGAGAAGCGGCCGTAGGTGCCGAAGCCGGCGTTGTTGACCAGGGTCTCGACGGTATGGCCGCGGCGCTGGACTTCCGCGAACAGCTCGCGGGCGGCCTCGGGACGGGCCAGATCCATCGCGATCGTGTCGACGGCGATGCCGTGCGCCGCGCGCAGTTCTGCGGCGACGTCCGCGAGGCGCTCGCCGCTGCGGGCCACCAGAATCAGGGCCTGCCGGTCGGCCGCGAAGCAGCACGCCAGTTCGTGGCCGAGGCCGTAGGAAGCGCCGGTGATCAGTACGGCGCTGGTCAGGGGCGCATGAGGCGCCGGGGTTCCGTCCATGGGTTTCTCCACAATGAGGCGCGTCTGCACGGCCGCGCCGATCCATTATCATGGACGTTTTGACCGCGGTGAACCAACGATGGGGTGGCAGGACAAGCTGTTCGGCGGGCTCCGCCGTCTGCCGTTTCTGGCGGCCAGCCCCATGGCCGAGGCTGCGGCGCTGGCGCGCGCCGATCATCATCGCCACGGCCGGCAGCCCCGGGTCTTCGACGATCCCTGCGCGCTCACCCTCGTCAATCCCGCCTACCGGCTGCTGGTGCGCCCGCGCCTCGGCGCGCTGGCCGGACGGCTGAGCGGTTTTCATCGCACCTTCCTCGCCGGAGCTGCCACGACTCTGGTGCGCAGCCGCTACACCGAGGACCTGCTCGCGACCGCCGCGCGGGCGCAGGGGCTCGATCAGTACGTGATCCTGGGCGCGGGGCTGGACAGCTTCGCCTGGCGCCGGCCGCCGGCGCTGGACGCCGTGCAGGTGTTCGAGGTCGATCTGCCGGCGGTCCTGGCCGACAAGACCGCGCGCGCGCGCCGCGCCGGGTTGCCGACGCCGCAGCGGCGCACACCGGTGCCGCTCGATCTGTCGACGCCCGAGCGCTTGCCCGCAGCGCTGCGTGCCGCCGGTTTCGATGCGGCCCGGCCGGCCTTGTTCGCCTGGCTGGGGGTGGCTTATTACCTGGCGCCCGAGGCGTGCTCCCGCCTCATCGCGGCGGTCGGGCAGTGCGCCGCGCCGGGCAGCCATTTCACGCTGGATGTCCTCGCCGCGGGTGCATTCGCGCAGCCACGGCTCCCGCAGCTGTTGGCGCGGACCCGGCTCATGGCGCATCTGTTCGGCGAGTCGCTGCCCGGCGGGCTGCTGCTGGAGCAGTTGGCGCCGCCCCTGGCGCAGGCCGGATTCGATCCTGCCGAGTGCCTGGGACCGGACGCGCTGACCGCGCGCTATCTCGCCGGGCGCGAGGATTTGCGCGAGGTGTTGCCGCATCTGCATCTCATGCACGCCCTGAGGCCCGTCCCCTGACCCGTCGCACCGTGACGCGCCGCGCCGACCCGCCCCTGCCGGAGGGTCTGGATGCCTGCCGCAGCGCGGATCAACCCGCCCTGCGCCGACGCTGGTCGGCGCTGCAGGAGATGCAGCGGCGCGGCGGAGCAAGCGCGATGGCGATGGCCGAACTGACGGCGGCCATCGAGGCCAGCCGCGTGGCCTGCGCGATGCGGCGGGCGCGGCTGCCGGCCCTGCACTACCCGCCCGAGCTGCCCGTCAGCGGCGCGCGCGAGGCGTTGGTGGCCGCCATCGCCGCCCATCCCGTGGTGGTGATCTGCGGGGCGACCGGCTCGGGCAAGACCACGCAAATTCCGAAGCTGTGCCTGGAAGCCGGGCGCGGCATCCGCGGACTCATCGGCCACACCCAGCCGCGCCGGCTGGCGGCGCGCACCGTGGCGGCGCGGCTGGCCCAGGCGCTGGGCGCGCCGCTGGGCGAGGTGGCGGGCTATCAGGTGCGGTTCGACGAGCAGCGCGGCCCCGACCCCTTCATCAAGGTGATGACCGACGGCATCCTGCTCGCCGAGCTCACCCGCGACCGCATGCTGTGGGCCTACGACACCCTGATCCTCGACGAGGCGCACGAGCGCAGCCTGAACATCGATTTCCTGCTGGGTTACCTCAAGCAGTTGCTGCCGCGCCGGCCGGATCTGAAGCTGATCATCCCCTCCGCCACCATCGATCCGGAACGCTTCGCCCGCCACTTCGACGGGGC
>JAJXTQ010000413.1 GCA_021783685.1 Pseudomonadota bacterium
CCGGAACTCGATTGCGCCGACCCGGCGCAGGCGCGGCGCGCGCTGCAGGGCGCGGAGGCGGTGGTCGCGTTCTCGGCATACCGAAGCGATGCGTTGCTGGAAATCGCGCATGCGGTGCTGCCGATCGCCACCTTCGCCGAGACGGCCGGAACCTTCGTCAACTGTGAAGGCCGGGCGCAGAGCTTCCAGGGGGTCACCGTGCCGCCGGGCGAGGCCCGGCCGGGATGGAAGGTGTTGCGGGTTCTGGCGGACCAGTTCGGCTTCGACGGCTTCGGCTACGACACGCCCGAAGAGGTGCGCGCCGATGCGCTGCCGATCCAGGCCCGGATGCCGCTTGATAGCGGATTCCACAGCGGGTTGGCCGGCGGAGATCTGCCCGCCGGCTCGGGCGGGGAGGCGCCGGAGGGCGCCGCCGAGCGGCTTGCCGACGTCCCGCTCTATTTCACCGATGCCATCGTGCGTCGGGCCGAGGCCCTGCAGAAGACGGTCCAGGCACGTGCGCCCCAGGTCCGCGCCAACGCCGCGACGCTGGCGCGCTTCGGCGTCGAGCCCGGTGCCGCGGTACGGGTGCGACAGGGCGGGGCGACGGCGGTGCTGCCCTGCGCGGTCGACGCCGCGCTGGCGGACGGCGTCGTGCGGGTGTCCGCCGGTCATGCGGATACGGCCGGACTGGGACCGATGTTCGGACCGATTCATCTGGAGTGCGCGTAAATGGTGGCCGAATTCCAATCCTGGGCGCTGGGGCTGGTGGCCGCGAGCTGGTGGCCGCCCGTCTGGACGGTGATCTGGATCCTGATCAAGGCACTGCTCATCACGTTGCCCATCCTCGGCGCGGTGGCCTACCTCACCCTCTGGGAGCGCAAGCTCATCGGCTGGATGCACATCCGCCTCGGACCCAACCGGGTCGGTCCGGCGGGCCTGCTGCAGCCGATCGCCGATGCGATCAAGCTCCTGACCAAGGAGGTCATCGCCCCCGCACAGGCCGACAAGGCACTCTACTTCCTGTCGCCGGTGATCGTGCTGGTGCCGGCGCTTGCGGCCTGGGCGGTGATTCCATTCGGCCCCGGTCTGGTGCTCGCCAACGTGAACGCCGGTCTGCTTTACGTGATGGCGGTGACCTCGTTGGGAATCTACGGCGTGATCATCGCCGGCTGGGCGTCGAACTCGAAGTACGCCTTTCTCGGCGCGTTGCGCGCCTCGGCGCAGATGGTGTCGTACGAACTCGCCATGGGGTTCGTCCTGGTCGGCGTGCTGCTCGTTTCGGGCTCGCTCAACATGACCGCGATCGTCGACGGGCAGAACACCGGATGGTTCGCCGCCCACGGCCTGACCTTCCTGTCCTGGAACTGGCTGCCGCTGCTGCCCCTCTTCGGCATCTACGTCATTTCGGCGACGGCGGAGACCAACCGCCACCCGTTCGACGTGGTCGAAGGGGAATCCGAGATCGTCGCCGGGCACATGATCGAATATTCCGGCATGACGTTCGCGCTCTTCTTCCTCGGCGAATACGCCAACATGATCCTGCTCGCCGCCATGAGCGCCGTCATGTTTCTCGGCGGGTGGGCGGCGCCGGTCGACCTCGGCAAGCTGATGGGCATCCACACCCCGGCGTGGTGGCACGACGGCCTGTCCAACTGGTTCTGGCTGCTTGCGAAGATTTTCGGCGGCTCCTCCATGTATATCTGGATTCGCGCCACCTTTCCGCGGTATCGCTATGACCAGATCATGCGTCTGGGCTGGAAGATCTTCATTCCGCTCACGCTGGTATGGCTGGTGGTGATCGCGGTATGGATGCAGTCGCCGTGGAACATCTGGACCGGGGCCCGGTAACGACTATGCAACGCCTGCTCGAATTCTTCGATTCCCTGCTGCTGCGGGAACTGTTCAAGGGCTTCGCGCTCACGGGCCGATACCTGTTCGCGCGCAAGATCACCGTGCTGTATCCGGAACAGAAGACGCCGGCATCGCCGCGGTTCCGCGGCCTGCACGCGCTGCGCCGCTATGAAAACGGCGAGGAGCGCTGCATCGCCTGCAAGCTCTGCGAAGCGGTGTGTCCCGCGCTGGCGATCACGATCGAGGCGGAGCCCCGTGCCGACGGCACGCGCCGCACGACGCGCTACGACATCGACCTGACGAAGTGCATCTTCTGCGGCTTCTGCGAAGAGAGCTGCCCGGTCGATTCGATCGTCGAGACGCACCACACGGAATACCACGGCGAACGCCGCGGCGATCTCCTGTACACCAAGGAGATGCTGCTCGCCGTCGGCGACCGCTACGAAAAAGACATCGCACGCGCCCGCGAGTTGGACGCGCGGTATCGCTGACCGGGACCCCAGACGATGGATCCGACCACAGCCCTCTTCGCCGTTTTCTCCGCCTGCACGCTGGTTTCCGCGTTGCGGGTCATCACCGCACGCAATCCGATGCACGCCGTGCTCTACCTGGTGCTGGCGTTCTTCTCGACCGCCTGCCTGTGGATGCTGCTCCAGGCGGAATTCCTCGCCATCACGCTGGTGCTGGTCTACGTCGGCGCGGTGATGGTGCTGTTCCTCTTCGTGGTGATGATGCTCGACATCCACATCGACCGCAGCCGTACCGGCTTCTGGCGGCATCTGCCGCTGGCGGCCGTGGTCGGCGTGGCGATCGCCCTGCAGCTCTGGCTGGTGCTCGCCAACGGCACCTGGCAGACGATGGCGCCGGCGGCCACCGGCGTCGCCAAGATCGGCAACACCAAGGCGCTGGGAATGCTGACGTTCACCCAGTATGTGTTCCCGCTGCAGATCGCGGGCGCCATCCTGCTGGTGGCGATCATC
>JAJXTQ010000414.1 GCA_021783685.1 Pseudomonadota bacterium
TGGCGCGCGCCACGTCCATCAGCACGTCCATGAGCTTGTGGCCGATGCCCTGCTTCTGCCACTGGTCGTTGACCACCAGGGCGAATTCGCAGGATTCGCCATCGGGGTTGATGGCGTAGCGCGCCACGCCGAGTTCCACGTCCCTGCCGTCGACCTCGGTCAACGCCAGCAATGCCATTTCGCGCGTGTAGTCGATCTGGGTCAGGCGCGCCAGCGCGACCGGGGAGAGTTCGCTCACCGAATCCATGAAGCGGAAATACTTGGTTTCCTCGGACAGGCTCTTCACGAAGCCCTGGGTCAGATCGGCATCTTCCGGGCGGATCGGGCGGATCAGCACATCGTTGCCGCCGGGCAGCTGCCAGTGCGTCACCAGATGCGCCGGATAGGGATGGATCGCCATGTGGCCGTAGCGGTCGGCGGTGGGCACGCGCGGTGCGATGACGATGCGCGCATCCAGCGCCAGCGCGCCATGCTCGTCCACCAGCAGGGGATTGATGTCGATTTCCGCCAGCCACGGCAGCTCGCAGATCATTTCCGACAGGCGCAACAGCACGTTTTCCAGCGCATCCATGTCGACCGGCGGGCGGTTGCGGAACGGCCCCAGCAGGGTCGCCACGCGGGTACGCCGGATCAGGTCGCGCGCCAGATAGCGGTTGAGCGGCGGCAGGGTCACCGCGCGATCCTGCAGGGCCTCGACGTCGACGCCGCCCGCGCCGAACACGATCACCGGCCCCAGCACCGGGTCCGAGGTCATGCCGAGCAGCACTTCGCGCGCGTGCGGACGCGCCGCCATGGGCTCGATGACGATGCCGTCGAGGGTGGCATCGGGGCGCAGACGCTTGATGTCGGCGAGCATGTCGCCGAAGGCGGAGCGCACCGCCTGGCCGCTGGACAGCCCCAGGCGCACGCCGTTGACGTCGGACTTGTGGGTGATGTCGGGCGAGTTGATCTTCATCGCCACCGGGAAGCCCATCTGCTGGGCCAGCAGCATCGCTTCCATGGGATCGCGCGCGATCAGGGTCTGCGCGATCGGAATGTGGAATGCCGACAACAGGGCCTTCGACTCCACTTCGTTGAGCAGATGGCGGCCGTGCGCCAGGGCGCTCTCGATGATCAGGCGCGCGCCTTCCACGTCCGGCTCGGCCTGATGCGACAACGGCCCCGGCGTCTGCATCAACTGGCGCTGGTTCTCATAAAAAGCCGAGAGGAAGGAAAACACCTCGACCGCTGGTTCCGGCGTGGTGAAGTAGGGAATCCCGGCCTGCTTGAACAGGCTGCGTCCCTCGCGCACCTGCGCCTCGCCCATCCAGCAGCTCAGCACCGGCTTGCGCGAGGTCTTCGCGACGTCGATGACGGCCTGCGCCGCCTCGGTCGGTCGGGTCATCGCCTGCGGCGTCAGCATCGCCAGCACGCCGTCGACGTTGTCGTCGGCGAGGCAGGCGGCCACCGCCGCGCGATAGCGCTCGGCCGTGGCGTCGCCGATGATGTCGAGCGGATTGGCCTGCGACCAGTTGGGCGGCAGCACACCGTTGAGCGTCTCGATCGTCGCCGGCGACAGTTCGGCCATGCGCACGCCCAGGTCCACCGCGAGATCGGTCGCCATGACGCCAGGGCCGCCGCCGTTGGTGACGATGGCGAGGCGGTTGCCGGTGGGCTGGATGTGGGTCGCCAGCGCCCGCGCCGACGCGAACAACTGCAGGATGGTGTTCACCCGCACCACGCCGGCGCGCCGCACCAGCGCGTCGAACACCGCGTCGGATCCGACCAGTGCGCCGGTGTGCGACAGCACCGCCCGGGCGCCCGTCGCGTGGCGTCCCACCTTGACCATGACGATGGGCTTGAAACGGGCGGTCGCGCGCAGCGCACTCATGAAGCGGCGGGCGTCGCGAATGCCTTCGATATACAGCAGGATGCCTTTGGTCTGCGTATCGTAGGCGAGGTAGTCGAGGATCTCGCCGAAATCCAGGTCGGCCGACGCGCCGGTGGAAATCACGCTGGAAAAGCCGATGCCGTTGGTTTCCGCCCAGTCCAGCATGGCCGTGCACAGCGCGCCTGACTGCGACACCAGCGCGAGATCGCCCGCCTGGGGAGCGCACTGGCTGAACGTGGCGTTCAGCCCGATGGACGGCCGCTGGATGCCGAGGCAGTTGGGACCGATGAAGCGGATCTCATGCTTTTTCGCCACCGCCACCAGGGCCTCTTCCAGCGCCACGCCCTGCTCGCCCACCTCGCGGAAGCCAGCGGACAGCACGATGGCATGACGGATGCCGCGCTGTCCGCAGTCCTCCATGATCTGTGCCACGGTCGCCGCCGGCGTGGCGATCAGCGCCAGTTCGGGCACCGCCGGCAATTCGGCGGCCGAGGCGTAGCAGCGCTCGCCGAATACCGTCACATGCTTCGGATTGACCGGATAGACCTCGCCCTGATAGCCGGCATGCCGCAGGTTGCGGAACAGGGTGCCGGCGACCGAGTCCTCGCGCTCGCTGGCGCCGAAGACCGCCACGGACCGGGCGTTGAAAAGCGGGTGCAGGTAGTGTTGGGGCATGGCTTCTTGAGGATGAGGATCAGCGACCCATCGATCAGACCGGAGACGGCCTATGCTAGGTCATCCCCCGTTACAGCGCCATCCTGCCGGGCTATAGTTCTCGCATTCCCTCCTGCGCCGAGCCATGCATACCGCCTACATCACCCATCCCAGCTGCCTTCTGCACGACATGGGTGGCTGGCATCCGGAAAGCCCCGCACGCCTGCGCGCCATCGACGACCGCCTGCACGCCGCCCACCTGTTCGATTTCCTGACCCATCTCGAAGC
>JAJXTQ010000022.1 GCA_021783685.1 Pseudomonadota bacterium
CTGCCACGATGACTACCGCAAGGACTGACCAGATCATAAGCCATTGGCGATAAAGACCACGAATCCCACGCTCAGCGCCAACAGCACGACCGCCCGCCCCAGGGAAACCTCGCCCGGGGCGGGCGCGTTCTGGCCTTCCCAGTCTTTCCGGCCAGTCAGCATGGCCTTGACCAGACGCTCGCCGAAGCGCCACCGATAGTAGGCGATCGCCGCCACGTGAACGGCCGCGGCAGCGATCAAAAGGTTGACATTCGCGGTGTGAACGACTGTCGCAAGCCGACTGAACCGGGCAGCGACAGCGTGGGCCAGCGGCCCCTCGATCAGGATGTCATCGGTGGCAAACAGCCCGGTCGTCACCTGTGTGAACACCAGCGCAAGCAGCAGCACGACCATGTAGCCACCGAGCGGGTTATGGCCCAGGTAAGCCTCATGCCGACCTCGGACGAGGTCCGCCGCGTAGCGGCATGCCGATCGGGGTGACGCCAGAAAATGCACGAACCGGGCGTGGAACGAGCCGACGAAGCCCCACATCAGCCGAAACAGGATGAGCGCGAGGATGCCATAGCCCGCATAGAGGTGATAGCGCATCCAATCCAAACCGCCCTGCGCAGTCGACCAGGCGATGGCGAGCAAGAGCACGAGCGCCCAGTGAAACAGGCGGACGGGAAAATCCCAAACGACGACGTTGCGGCGGCGGTCTGCCGGGGTGTCCATGGTGGTGTGATCCCTGGGTGGTTCAGCCCGTGTCCGGCGGGAGCATTCCACGGCCGATCCGGCCGCGACCTGCGTCAGATCAAGCATATCGGAGCTCCGGTTTGCCGATGCCGGGGCAGAGCGGTAAGCTTGCGCACGCCGCCCATTTTCATGGCGAGGCCGGGGCGTCGTCCAGTAAGGATTTCCAAGGAGACACGATGAACAAGCTAAGAACGGGCATGATGCTGGTCCTCATCTGCAGCGTGCCCGGCTGGGTATCCGCACAGGAAGTGGAGGAACCGATGGCGGTCGAAGCCGGGGCCAGTTTGCCCGACCGGGACCAGATCTATGGTTTCGACCTGATGACCAAAGACGAACGCAAGCAGTATCGCGAACAGTACGAGGCGATCAAGTCCGATACCGAACGCAAGACCTTTCTCGAAGGCCACCGCAAGCGGATGGTTGAACGCGCGCGGGCCTTGGGCTTCGGCACGCCCGAAGAGGGTCAGGCCATGGCCCGCGAAGGCACGCTCGTCAAAGGGGGCCACGCCGGCGAGAAGGCCCAGAAGACCGGGCACGGCATCCACGACTACCTGCACTATTGATCCCCTGCGGATCTGACCGGAAGGCGGCCCCGGGGCCGCCTCATGCTTCTGACCAAGCCGCCCCGGCACTTGGGGGCTTGGTGTTTCAATGGGGCCAAGCCAAAGCCATCGGGTCCGACCCTACACGCACTGGAGATGGTGAGGCTGGAAGCGTTGGTTCCCCGAGACGACCTGCTGCGCCGGATCGGCGTCCCGGCTTGACATCTTCCGTAAAGAGACGGCGCAACCGTACCGCGCGGACAACAGACACCGGCAGCGGATCCGGTGCGGCTGTTTGCGATCCTGTTCATCGGCCACCGGTTCGGCATCCGCTCCGAACGACAACTGGCGCGCGAAATACAGATCAAGCTCGCCTGCCGCCGGTTTTCCGGGACGCGACTCACCGGCAGGGCGGTGGACGCGTCCGCTTCCATCTTGGAACCGCCATCGACGCGATGCCGGCCCCGACACCGAGCCGTCCGTCTGCGCCCGCATCGTGGAACAGGCCCTCGGTCATGGCTTGATCGGCGCGGGTGGTCTGCACCGACACCACGGACCGCGAGCCAGCGCCAACGAGAACCGCGTGCCGTGCGCCCGGTGGCGCAAATGCCGCCGGGCTCTCTGACCGAGCTGAGTGCCGCCCATGGCATGCCACTGCCGCCGCCGCGTGGGCTGGCCGGTGAACTGCCGGTAACGTCAGTCAAGGATCGCCCCCCCACCGGCACGGCCGCAAGGCGATATCGCGCGCAAAGACGAGCCCACCGGCTTCTCCTGTCTCGACCACCGCGCCGTGGGCAGGCAACACGCACTCCTCACCGACAATCCACGTCACGCCGATGCACTGCAGGGCTGCGTGCTCTATCTCGACCGGCTCGACCGCATGCGCAGCCGGTTAGGCGTCACCGCGGCAGCCGCCGGCCTCGGTGCCGGTTACTTCGCCTCCACCATCTGCCGTGTGCAGGAACAGCGCGACATCGGCGGGGGCTCGGCTGGCGGCGCCCCAACCCAGGTGAGGGGTGGCTCACCAAGCGGAATATCAGTACGAGCGGGCAAGCGTCCGGCGCCGCCGCCCGACCCGCCGGACGCGGAACAAGCGCGCCCGCGATCGATCCGGCTCTCGCGAATACGCTTCGTCTCTGGCCCGATGCCGGCCGCGCTGGCAGGCGCAGCGCCAACGGCCTCGATGAGGGAATCACCCGCCGCATGTCGCAGGACCACAGGGAACGGGTGGACGCCCCGCCGGCAGGAGGAAACAGGGCAAACGGCGGTGCGCCGCAAGGAGACGGTGGGGCGGAGCTTTCGATGCCGGGGCGCTGCGCGGGCATCGCTGCGCACGAACGCGGACTGGTCCAAGGGCGGCGTCTGCTGGCCGCCGCCCGCCGGCGCATGAAGAACATGGCCTGGTCGTTGCCCCTTTTACAGCGTGCTACCACCGCCCTGTCAGTCATCGGCGCCTGCTGGAGCTGGGTGACGGGTGAGGACCACATCCCGAATCACCACGGCATGGCCTTCATGGCTTGAGTAAACCCAAAAAAACAAACCCCACCAAAAGGTGGGGTTCGTCAGGGGAGCGGGACGGCCTCGGGGGCCGCCCTGGTCCACTTCGCGGCCGCGTATGCCGGTCGTGAAAGATCAGAAGTTGTAGATCAGACCCACGCCATAGCTGTCGGTCTTGGGGTCTTCGATGCCGCCCACGGTGCGATCCTTGTCTTCGTAGGTCACATAGTAGGCTTGAGCGGTCACCGCCTTGCTCAACTTGTAATCGACGCCGGCCGCCAATTCGGTGCGCTCGATGTCGGTCTGGTCACCCGAGGTCTGACCGTACTGAAGCTTGAACTTGAAGGCGTCGAACGTGTAGGCGATGGATCCCAGATAGCTGGTTTCCTCGGCATCGCTGCCTTTGGCGTTGGTGTCGCTGTTGTCCTGATCGATACCGCTGGCCTGCTGATACAGGGCGCCGATTTCCAGCGCTTCCAATACCTTGACGGCCGCCGTGGCACGGATGATGTCGATGCCGGCGGTCTTGCCGTCGAACTTGAGGCTGCCTTCCTGGCTTCCGGCATACGCCAGCGCGCCATAGAAGGGCCCCTGCTCGAACTCGGCGGAGGCGTAATAGGTGTCGGCGACGCCGTTGTCCTTGTCCTCGGCATCTTCCAGCGACTTGCGGCCTTCACCCGGGGCAACGGCAGCAGTGATCGTCACCAGATTGCCCAGCTTGGGCGTGTTGTACTGGATCATGTTGTTGGATCGGGTTTCACCCACCATCAGGTTGGTGATGTCTCCGATCGACTCGTCGTTGAACTGATCCGCCTTGGCGCCTGTTTCCTTGACCGGGGTGTCGAACTTGCCGACCTTGGCCGTTCCGAATTCACCCTTGAGGCCCACGAAGATGTTGCGCTCGGAGAACTCGTCGCTCTCGCTGCCGTCGGGGTTGGTGCCGTACTCGAGTTGATAGATCACCGACATGTCGGCCAGGCCGATGTCCGTGCTCCCCTTGAAACCCAGACGCGAAGAATTGTTCTGATCCTGCAGCCGCCAGGTGGTGCTGGTCTCCTTGGAATCCAGACCGATCTCGTCCTTCTGACCGTCGAGACCGACGTTGAACCGCCCATAGACCTTTGCATCGGCGAGCGCCGCACCCGGCAACGCAACCAGACTTCCCACTGCCACCACAACCCAATTCTTGTTCACTGACCTCTCCCTTTTCGGCACCCTGAGTGATGAATGTTCCCGCAACGACATCCCGAGGATCGCGCACTGCGGAAAGGTTTGCGCGTCCGATAAAGATCAACTCACTTGTGACGGCGCATTGGATCAAAATCTGACGCAGTATGGAAATAACGAGTGACAATAACCTTACACAGAAATGTCACTTTCATGACGCCCGATGGCACGCACACGGCACGCCGTACGGCATGCATCGTGCGCGGTCCGATCAATTCTGCTGCGTCGCGACCCAGCGCAAGAAAGCGCGTCGTTCCTCACTGCTGGCCTGCTTCCACCAGGCCTGCATGAGGGTCAGCCAATCGCCCTCGGTTGCGGCCGCAGGTGCGACCGGCGCCGGGGGAACGACCACCGGTGAGCGTTTCCCGGATGCCGTACCCGCAGGAATCGCGGGCGATGCCTCGAGCGGCGCAACGACCTGGGTCGAGGCCGAGGATCCGTCGTCCGGCAGCAGTTCACTCGCGCCCGCGATCTGGCCCATCACGCCCGTGGGAAAACGCACGCCGCTGGCCTGCGACGGCACCCGCGTTCCGCTCGCCTCATCGATCAGCACGCCGCTGAACGCCGCCGCCAACCGCTGCGCCTCCCGGTATTCGGCCGGATGTGCGTAATCGATGCGGTAGCGGCCGCCGGCGCGGGCGTCCAGCACGAACAGCGCCGGATCCGAGCGCAACACGTCGTGTTGGTCGCCCTGGTTCCAGATCTCGCGGTAGTAGGCCAGCACCTCATACCGTCCCGGCGCCAGTTCCATCACCTTGTCGCCACGCGTCCACATGCCGCTGGCGCCTTTCACCTCGACACCGTTGATGCGTGCAACCTCGATGGCCTCGGGCATGGTGAGCCGCGCCGCCTGCGTCGACGGGTTGCTGGCGCCGTCGTACAGCTTCAGCTGCGGGCTCGAGCAGCCCGCGAGCAGGGTGACGAGTGCGACGATCATGGCTGTGATGAGGCGATGAGACACTGAACATCCTCCGCTGAAACACAAAAACCCGGGGGGCGTCGACCACTGACGAACGTGCGACTGATGCGCTTTCGCGCTGGCGCGCGCCGGCCGGCCGGCCGGCCGCCACGGCGACGCCAGCATGCGCCGGAATGATGACGTTTTTGTGACGTATCCGCATCCGTCGATCAGGACGATGAACAGCCGGCCCGGATCTGGTCCGGCAAGAGGCGATGCGCAGGAAAGCGGCACTCGAAGCGGCTGCCGACGCCCGGCTCGCTGTGGATGACGAGCTGTGCATCGTGGCGCTGCAGCGCATGTTTCACGATCGCCAGACCCAAACCGGTTCCGCCCTGATCGCGGCCCCGCCCGCCGTCCACCCGATAGAAGCGTTCGGTCAGCCGGGGCAGGTGTTCCGCTGCAATACCGATCCCGGTGTCGGCAACCTCGACTTGCAGTCCCTCGGCGGTGCGCCGGGCCGCAAGGGTCACCGTACCACCTGAAGGCGTGTACTTGACGGCGTTCGACAGCAGGTTGCCGAAGACGCTCCGCAGTTCCCCCTCGACCCCCCTGACCCACAATCCGCCGGGCACCTGTGATCGTATGGCGAGCTTGCCGGCCGCCGCCCGCTCGGCCTCGGCGCAACAGCGCGCCAGCAGCTGGCTCACGTCCACCCGCTCGGCCCTGACCGTCCCCGGCGCTTCATCGAGGCGCGACAGCAACAGCAGATCGGCCAGCAGCTGTTCCATGCGCGCCGCCTGCTCCCGCATCGCGGTGAGCGGCATCAGCCAGCCGGATCGGTCGTCCTGCGCCTCCTCCAGCAGCATTTCCACATATCCGGAGAGAACCGTGAGCGGCGTGCGCAGTTCGTGGGACGCGTTGGCCACGAAATCCTTGCGCACCCGATCCAGATGGCGTTCCCGGCTGACGTCGCGGGCCAGCAGCAACCGCTGGTCGGCACCGTACGGGACGATCTGCAGCGACAACAACACATCCGGCGCATGCGGGGAGGGAATCTCGATGCCCGCGTCGTAAACCCCGCCTTCGAGGTAGCGCACAAAGGCCGGCGTGCGAATCAGGTTGGCCACCCACTGGCCGTTGTCCTGGGGGGCACGCAAGCCCAGCAGGCGTTGCGCCGCCTGGTTGAACCAGACGATGCGCGACTCCGGCGAGAGCACCACGGTCCCGTCGGGCAGCGCGGCCGTGGAACGGAGGAACTGCTTGAGGATGGCGGACAGCCGGCGCTTGCGTTTCTGGCTGCGGCGTTTGATGCGCAGCACGTCGCCGGTCATCTCGGCCCACAGATCCATGCGCTCGTCGGCAAGCCGTCGCCCGCGTCCGCCGAGCCACAGCTCGAAGCGGCGCAGTTGCCACAGATGCCAGCCCAGTCGGCCCGCCAGAGCAACGCACAGCGCCCACGCCGGCTGTCCGACCCAGCCCCCGACGCCCGCGGCCAACGCCAGCAGCAGGCCCAAGGACCGAAACTCGCGACTCCAGGGCGACATGCCTCAGCCTTGGGCGGAAAACCGGTATCCCGCCCCCCGCACCGTCTGCACCAGATGCGCCACGCCGTGATTTTCGAGGACCTTGCGCAACCGCCGGATGTGGACGTCGACGGTCCGCTCCTCGACGTACACGCTAGGGCCCCACACCCGGTCGAGCAGCTGGCTGCGGCTGTAGACCCGGTCCGGATGGCCCATGAAGAAATGCAGCAGGCGAAACTCCGTCGGCCCCAGGCTGACCTTGTCCGGGCCGATCGCCACGCGGTGGCTGGTCACGTCGAGCCGCATGCCGCCGGCCTCGAGAACCTCTTCCTGCGCCGTGTGGTTGCTGCGCCGCATGACCGCGTGCACCCGCGCAATGAGTTCGCGCGGCGAGAACGGCTTGGTCACATAGTCATCGGCGCCGACGTTCAGGCCGCGGATCTTGTCGTCCTCCTCGGTACGCGCCGTCAGCATGATGATGGGGATCTCGCGGGTCAGACTGTCCTTGCGCAACGTCCGGGCGAACTCGAGACCCGACACGCCGGGCAGCATCCAGTCGAGCAGGATGACCTGAGGGCGCCCGTCGGCGACCTGGGTGCGCGCCTCGGCCGCATCGGCGGCCTCGAGCACGTCGAAGCCCTCTCGCGCCAGCGAAAAGGCGACCATCTGGCGCACCGCCTTTTCATCGTCAACGACCAGAACCGTCTTGTTTTCCATTGCGCCCGACCCCGTGCGTGAAGGCGGTTGTATTACAGCAACGCGGCATGACACTTCCGTGACACGCTGCACCGCGGGCTCGTCCGGGAGCTGCACGCCCTGCAGCCGTGCTTTGTTACAATACCAAGCTCGAGCATGCAGCACGATCGCCCGGCTGCACAGCGGCCACGGATCGGCCACCGACCGTTCGCTGCGAGGCTCCCGATGCGTGTTGCCCCCCCCTCTCGTTCGTCTCGTCCGCGCCTCGCCGCGTGGCTGGGCGTGCTTGGGCTGCCCCTGCTCTTTGCAGCGTCGAGCCTGGCCTGGCTCACGTTCAGCGACAGCCTGCTGCGCATCGTCGTCCCCGATGCCGAGATGATGCCCCTCGTGCGCACGCTCAATCACCTGTTGTTCGTGGCGCTGTCGACCTTGGCATGGTCGGCCTGGGTTCTGCGGGAACGCTCGGCCCATCGGCGCCGGGATACGCTGACCCGCGCGCTGCTGGAACAGGCGCCGACGCCGCTCGCACTGGCGCAGCGCGGCAGAGTCGTGGGCTGCAACCCGGCGTTTGCGCGGCTGCTGGGTCTGTCGGACCCCGAGGCGGTCCACGGGGACGCCCTGCTGGCGCACGTGTTTCCCGAGGCGCGTGGGCCGCTGCTCGATCACATCCGCACGCTCGATCCGCGCTCCCCCCGCACGGTCCGGCTCGACACCACGGTCACCGATCGACACGGTACGCATCTGGCGTTGGCGTTCCTGCTGCGACGGTTCCGCGCGGGACGGGAACCCATGGATGTCATCGCCTGCCTGCCGCCCGAGGCCGCCGACGAAGCGCTGGCGGTTCGGGACGAACCGGGGCTGCAACTGCTCGAACGCATGCCGCGCCCGGCCTGGATCTGGACGCCCCATGGCCTGTGTCTCTGGCGCAATGCGGCGGCGGGAGAGGAAAACCGGCCCGCCGTGCGTGTCCTGCAGGAGCGCTACGGCAGCTGGCACGAAGGCAGCCGATTTGCGCCGGCCGCCGCGCGGGATGTGCTGCAGCCGGCCCTGGCCGCCGACACCGGCGCCTGGATCACGGTTACTGCGGGATCGAAGCCCGCGCCGATACAACTCTGGGTTCTGCCGATCAGCGATCGGCAAGGGCATGTGCAGGCCGTCGCCGCCGTGGTGGATTCCCCGACGATACCGGAGGGCGATGCCATGGCCGGGTCGACGATCGTGCGCGGTCTGGAGATCGCGCTGCGGCAAGCGGTGACGGAGCGCTCGCCGGACGGCCTGGCGCGCGCCCTCCTCACCGCCTTTCAGCAGCACGTCGGGGCCGACCGCTGGGTCGCGCTGCTACAGGTCGATCTTGCACGGCGGCGAGCGTCGTTCTGGAGCCTGACCGGCCTCGGCGTGCCGGACCACGCCACGGCGACCTTGCCGCCCGACTTGCCGGCGGAGTGCGGGCCTGCGGGCAGAGCCGACATCGCCACGCTCACTCATCTGGAATCGCTGCCGCCCATCCTCGCCCAGATGGAACGCGCCGGGATCGACCGCTTCGAACGCATACGCCCCGAACACCCGCTGCCCGGCCACCTTCAATCGCTCATGATTGCAGGGCCGGCGCAAGGTGCCGCGCCCCTGACACGCAGCTGGGCGAACGTGACGTTCAGTCTCGCCGCGCTCCTGCTGCAGCATGCGCCCGAAGCGGCGGACAACCCCGACCGCTCCCGCCAGGCGGAAGGCTGAGTCGCCCCCATTGCAACGCCAGGGTCAGCCGGGCGTCTCCGACAAGGCCTTGCCCAGCACTTCCACAAGATCGGGCGGCAGCGCGGGCAGATCGGCGAGCCGCACGAGCTGCGCCCGCATCAGATCCCGGCAAGGCCGCGCCAGATCGCGCCAACCGGCGAACACGCCAGCCAGTCGCGCTGCCAGTTGCGGGTTCAGCGGGATCAGGGCCGCGATGCGATCCGCCACCCAGGCGTAACCGCTGCCGTCCGGCGCATGGAAATGCAAGGGGTTGCCCTGAGCGAACGCGCCGACCACGGCCCGGACCTTGTTGGGCTGGGTCAGGCGGAACGCCGGATGCGCCATCAACCCGTCCAGGCGGGCCAGTGCCGCGCCCGGACGGGCCTGGGCCTGGATGCGAAACCACTTGTCCAGCACCAGATCATCCCCGGCATGGCGATCGTGGAATGCCGCAAGGGCCGCGGCGGCCGGCTCGCCGCCCTGGTCGGTGAGCAGCGCGAGGGCGGCCAGACGCTCGGTCATGGTCTCGGCCGTGTGGAACTGAGCCTCTGCCCGCGCACCATGCCGCTCGGCCACGCCGTCGGCCATCAGAAAATAAAGGCATCGGTTGCGCAGCGCGCGCGCGGCCGGGTCGGCGCGCCCGGCCAGGGCCTCGTAGCGGCGGACCCAATCGGCTTCGAGCGCCATCGCCAGCCGGCTGCGCAGTTGCTGGCGCAGGGTTTCCAGCCGGTGCGGATCGGCTGGGGCGCAGGCGTCGAGCAGGATCTCGAACGGCGGCGGCGTCAACAATTCCGCCGCCAGTGCCGGATCCAGCGCCTGATCGTCGAGTACGCGACCAAACCCGGCGATGGCCTCGGGCCCGAGCCCGTCGCCTGCGCCCGCGAGCGCCGGACGCACGGCGTCGATCCAGACCCGTCGCGCGGCCTGCCAGCGGACCACCGCGTCATCGTCGTGGCGCAGGAGGTGCAGGCGGTCGGCGAGCGTCAGGCCATCGTCGAGCTGCACGGGCGCGGAAAACCCCCGCAGCAACGACGGCACCGGCGGCGCGACGACATCCTCGAAGCAAAAGCGGGCGGCGCCCTCGCGCAGCACCAGCACGCGTTCGCGGCCGGCCGCCTGCGCCTCCCCCGTCAGGCGCAGCGGCAAGGGGGCGCCCGCCGCATCGAGCAGCGCCATGCGCACGGGGATCGGCACCGCCTGCTTTTCGTCCTGCCCCGGTGTCGGCGGCGTCCGCTGGATCAGCTCCAGCGTATAGGTCTGCTGTGCCGGGTCGTGAACACCTCGCGCAGTCAGATGGGGCGTTCCGGCCTGCCGGTACCAGATGAGAAAACCGGACAGATCCTGCCCGCCGCCGGCGCCGAGCGCCGCGATGAAATCCTCCACCGTCACGGCCTGGCCGTCATGGCGCTCGAAATAGCAGTCCATGCCGCGACGGAAGCCCGCCGGGCCCAAGGTGTTGGCCATCATGCGCACCACCTCGGCGCCTTTTTCGTAAACCGTCGCCGTGTAGAAATTGTTGATCTCGAGATAGCTTTCGGGACGCACCGGATGGGCCAACGGGCTCGCGTCCTCACGAAACTGTGTTGCGGTCAGGCGCGTGACGTCGCGGATGCGCTGCACCGCCCCGCCGGGCTGGTCGGCGGAAAAACACTGATCGCGAAACACCGTCAGCCCTTCCTTCAGGCTGAGCTGGAACCAGTCGCGGCAGGTGATGCGGTTGCCGGTCCAGTTGTGGAAATACTCATGCGCCACCACCGAGGCGATGTGGTGATAGTCGTCGTCCGTGGCCGTATCGGGCCGGGCCAGCACGAACTGGCTGTTGAAGATGTTGAGCCCCTTGTTTTCCATGGCGCCCATGTTGAAATCCGACACCGCCACGATCATGTAACGATCCAGATCGTATTCCCGCCCGTAGTTGTCCTCGTCCCAGCGCATCGCAGCCTTGAGCGCGTCCAGCGCGTGGCCGCAGCGGTCCTCGAGACCGTGGGCGACATAGCAGGCCAACGCCACCTCGCGCCCCGACGCGGTCTGGAAGCGATCCTCGACACAGGCCAGATCGGCGGCGACCACGGCGAACAGATAGGCCGGCTTGGGATAAGGGTCCACCCAACGCGCCCAATGCCGGTCGCCCTCGCGGCCGGTCGCGACGCAGTTGCCGTTGGCGAGCAGCACCGGAAAGCGCTGCCGGTCGGCGTGCAGCGTCACCTCGAAGGGCGCGAGCACATCGGGCCGGTCCAGATAGGGCGTGATGCGACGAAAGCCCTCGGCCTCGCACTGCGTGAAATAGCCGCCGCCGCAGGGAAACAGCCCCTCCAGACGCGTGTTGCGGTCCGGATCGATGCGCACGCGGGTGCGGATGCTGGCGGCAGGCCACGGGATCGTGAGCTGCGCGCCGTCGTAGCGATACTCCTGCGGCGCAAGCGTGCGGCCGTCGACCGCGACCTCCAGCAACTCCATCGCCTCGGCATCCAGCGCCAGCACCGGGTCGGGCGTTTGCCCGGCGCGCGGCGCGACGCTGAGTTCGCCGACCACTTCCACCTGCTCGGCAAAAGCGATCGTAAGGCGCACGGACCGGATGTCCAGCGGCGGCGGCGTGTAGTCGGCGAGGCGCTTGGGCGTCGACATGCGTTTTCATCCTTTGGCGACAGCGAGGTGCAGGCGAGGTGAGTCGAATCAGGTCGCGCGCGCGCCGGGCGGCTCCGCCGCCACCCAGATGCCGATCTCGACCGCCCGCTCCGGCGGAATCTTGTAAAAGTCGATGGCCCGCATGCTGTTGCGGAACATGAAGGCATAGATGCGCTCGCGCAGCCGCCGGTACCAGGAGATGTGCCGGTCGATGACCAGCGTTTCGCGACCGATGAAAAAGGTCGTGTCCGCCAAATCGATGTTCAGCCCGGCACGGCGCGCCTGTGCCAGGGCCGCGGGCAGATCGGGACTCTGCATGAAGCCGTAGTGGATCAGCAGCCGGTCGAAGCCATGCCCCAGCGGCGTCCACTCGATGCGTTGCGCGGGGGGCACGCGCGGCGTCTCCTCGATCAGCACCGTGAGCAGGATGACGCGCTCGTGCAGGGCGTGCGTATGGCGCATCAGGTATTGCAGCGATGGCGGCGCGCCCAGGCGCGGCGCCGTGAGAAAGATGGCGGTACCGGGCAGGCGCACCGGCGGATGGTGGTCGAGCCGGTCGAACAGGGTGTCGAGCGGCTCGGATTCGGCGCGCAGGCGGGTGATGAGGTTGCGCCGGCCCTCGTCCCAGGTCCGCATGATGAAGAACAGTACGGCCGCCGCAGCCAGCGTCACCCAGCCGCCCTCATGGAGCTTGTGCAGATTGGCGATCAGGAAGGGCAGCTCGATGAGTATCATCGCGCCGGCCAAGGCGCCCGCGACGACGCCCGACCAGAGCCAGACCCGGCGCATGGTGAAGTACAGCAGACTGGAGGTGATCAGCATGGTGATGGTGATGGCCACGCCATAGGCCGCCGCCAGATTTCCCGAGGTGCGGAAGGTGACCACCAGTGCCATGCAGGCCAGCATCAAGGCGAAGTTGGCCGCCGGCGCGTAGATCTGGCCGATCTCGGCCGAGGAGGTCTGTACCAGACGCATGCGTGGCATGACGCCCAACTGGATCGATTGGCGCACCAGCGAGAACACCCCCGAGATCAGGGCCTGGGACGCGATCACGGTGGCCAGGGTGGCGAGGGCGACCAGCGGATAGAGCGCCCAGCGTGGCGCCAGCGCGTAAAACGGATTCTCGATGGCGGTGGGCTCGGCCAGCACCAGCGCCCCCTGGCCCAGATAGTTCA
>JAJXTQ010000415.1 GCA_021783685.1 Pseudomonadota bacterium
GGCCGCATCTCGATGCCGACCTCGCGGTTCAAAAAGCGACGCAAGGGCTCGGGGACACGTTCCGCCAGCCGTGCCCGCAGTTCCCGATCGCTGGGCAGGGACTCCGGTGGGGGTGCATCCGGGGCGGCGGCCTGGTGATCGAGCCCCTGTTCGGCGACCTGGAAGGATGCCGAGAGACTGAAGATGGGCTTGCCGTGCTGCAGTGCCAGCACGCGGCGGGTACCGAAGCTCTTGCCGTCGCGCAGGCGCTCCACCTGATAGACGATGGACGCTTTCATGTCACCCGGGCGCAGGAAGTAGGCGTGCAGGGAATGGGCCGGTCGGTCCGCCTCGACGGTGCGTTGCGCCGCGACCAGCGCCTGGGCGACGACCTGGCCACCGAAAACGCTGAATCCGCCCAGATCCGCGCTGGTGCCGCGGAACAGGTTCTCATCGAGGGTTTCAAGGTCCAATTGGGCCAGAAGATTCAGCAAGGCTGGCGGCATGGTTCACTCCCCGGCGGCGGGCTGCCGCGCAGGGCCATTCTAAGGCGGCGCGGCGTTTTCCGACATGCGAGGCAAGGCCGATGCGCAGACCGGCGGCGAGGCCGCAGGCGTCGTGGGTCGATTGTGGTGCCGGGAGCGAGAGTCGAACTCGCACTCCCTCACGGGAACCGGATTTTGAGTCCGGCGCGTCTACCAGTTCCGCCATCCCGGCACGGGGTCGAGGCCGCGCAGTATACCCCGGATGCGAGATGAACCCAATGGGTCAGGCCCCGATGCGGCCAGCCCGCGTCGGTGTCCGACGGCGCAATTTTCGCGCAAGCCGGCGCATGGGCGGCTAGAATGGCCGGTCGGCGCGACCGGCATGATATTCGTATGCCAAAGAGGGCGATCCAGCCGGGGGGATCGCATCGATCGATCACCGAAGGGGAGGGGACCATGGCGATACCGGGATGGCGGAGGACCAAGCCGATCGAAGAGGCGTTGGCGACCGGCGAGACGGGTCTGCACCGTGTCCTGTCCGGCCTCGATCTCACCTTCCTCGGCATCGGGGCGGTCATCGGGGCAGGCATCTTCGTCCTCACGGGGATTGCGGCGGCCACCAAGGCCGGGCCCGCGCTGACGCTGTCCTTTACGATCGCGGGGCTCGCCTGCCTGTTCGCGGCCTTGGTCTATGCAGAATTCGCCAGCACGGTCCCGGTTTCCGGCAGCGCCTACACCTATTCCTACGTGACCCTGGGCGAGCTGGCCGCCTGGATCATCGGCTGGGATCTCATTCTGGAATATTCCGTGGCCTCCGCCGCCGTGGCCATCGGCTGGTCGGGTTATTTCAACCGCGTCCTGAACGGACTCGGATTCGTCTTGCCCGAGGCATTGACGCGCACACCGTTCGACGGCGGCTGGATCAATCTGCCCGCTTTCGCGGTCATTCTTGCCGTCAGCGCGCTCCTGGCCATCGGGGTGCGGGAAAGCAGCCGCTTCAACAATGCCATCGTGGTGCTGAAACTGGGCATCATCGCGCTGTTCCTGGTCACGGCGATCCCCAAGGTCGACGTCACGCATTGGGATCCCTATTTCCCGTTCGGATGGAGCGGCGTGGTCAGCGGCGCCGGACTGATCTTTTTTGCCTACATCGGCTTCGATGCGGTTTCGACGGCGGCGGAGGAGGCGCGCGATCCGCAGCGCGACATCCCGCGCGGCATTCTGGGCTCGCTGGTGATCTGTACCCTGATCTACATCGTGGTGGCGGCGGTGCTCACGGGCGTCGTGCCCTACACCCAGCTCAATGTTCCGGACCCGGTTGCCGCGGCGCTCGCGATGATCGGTGCGCACACGGTCGCGGGCCTGATCAGTGTGGGCGCCATCGCCGGCCTGAGTTCCGTCCTGCTGGTGCTGCTCTACGGGCAGAGTCGGATCTTCTTCGCCATGTCGCGGGACGGTCTCTTGCCGCCTGTTTTTTCAAATGTCCACCCGCGGTTTCGGACGCCGTTCCGCGTGATTCTGGTGACAGGGGGGGTGGTGTCGCTGATCGCCGGCTTCATGCCGATCCAGCAGGTCGCCGAGCTGGTGAACGTGGGCACGCTGGCGGCGTTCATTCTCGTGTCGGTGGCGGTGATGGTGCTGCGCTACACACGCCCCGACCTGCACCGCCCGTTCCGGACGCCATTCGTGCCGTGGGTGCCGTTGCTGGCGATCGCATTCTGTGGCTACCTGATCGCCAGCCTGGACGCGGTCACCCTTTGGCGGTTCGTGATCTGGATGGCGCTCGGTCTGGCGATCTACCTGCTCTATGCGCGGCACCACAGCCGTTTGGCGCACGCGCCCTGACGCATGGCTCCCGGGCAGGGCCGTGCCGGCTCGGTTCAAATCGCGGCGTAGATCGGATCCGGCAGATGGGATTGAACGTCCGCCGCGTCGTAGATTCGGGTGAGATCCAGATCGACGCTGGCGAGCACCTGTTTGGCCACCTGTTCATCCAGCGCTCCACGGAGCAGGCCCAGGAAACGCGGCGGCGCCACCAGCACCAGGCCATCGAAATCGTGGGCATTGTGGTGAACGTGAAGGCGCTCGGCCAGCTCACGGGCAAAGCGCTGGGCTTCCTGGTCATGGGGATCGGTGGTCGCCTCCATGCCATGTCGGTGATGTCCTTGGGTATCGACCGCGCGCCCGGCCCGGTCGGACAGGAGTTCATGGTCCTGTAGCCGTGAGGCGGGGTGGGTCGCATCTTCCAGTTCGACCAAGGGGCCGCGCGGGGTCACGGCCCGGAACAGCCGGGCCCGAGACGCATCCGCCACCACGACCCACACTGCGCG
>JAJXTQ010000416.1 GCA_021783685.1 Pseudomonadota bacterium
CTTGCCGAGGTAGAACTTGTGCACCCCGAGGCCGCCGAGAAACAGCGCCAGCAGGCCGGCCACGACCCGGTTCCTGCCGCCCGGAGAGGTCTGGCCGAGCAGGCTCGCCGCCGGCGGCGCCAGCTGGCGCACGCCGCACTTCGGGCAGATCTCCGCCTTCGCCTTGATGACGGCGCCGCACTCGGTACAGAACTTTTCGTCGGGACCCTTCGCCGCTGTTTGTTCCACCGCAATCCCCTCGTCGCTAAGGAAGCAGCGCGCATCGTGCCGTGAACCCGATGGAATAACAAGCGCCGGTATCCGCTGCCCCGAGCGGGAAAATCAGTCGGCGAGATCGCGCTTTTTCTGCGCGAATTCCTCCTTCTCGATCTCGCCGCGGGCATAGCGCTCCCTGAGGATGTCCAGCGCCGTCTTCTCCTGAGGGCGCTCTATGGACGGTCCCGATCGCCAAGTGCCCCGCACCAGGGCGACGATGGCGACCGCCAGAAGAATCCAGAAAAGCGACATGCCGATCATGCCGAAACCCATCCAGCCCCAACCGCCGTTGCCCATGTATCCCCACATCGTCGTTCTCCTCGTCCAAGAGAAATGCTCGCTTTCATCATAGCGCGGTGTCGATCGGCATCAATGGCGCTCATAGACCGTACTCCGACCGTTGGCGTCGAAGGTGAGCACATCGTAGGGCTCGCCTTGGGCGGCGTCCATTCCCGGCGCGCTTTGCGGCATGCCCGGCACCGTGAGTCCGGCGACCTTGGGACGCTCGCGCAGCAGGCGTCTGATCGTGGCCGGAGGCACGTGTCCCTCGATCACGTAGCCGCCGACCAGCGCCGTGTGGCAGGACATCAGCGCCGCCGGCACGCCGTACTTGAGTTTGATCGACGCAATATCGTCGACATTCTTCGCGTTGACCTTGAAGCCGTCCGCTTGCAGATGCTTGATCCATTGCTCGCAGCAGCCGCAGGTCGGGCTCTTGTACACGATGATCGGCGTCGGCGCCGTCGCCCACGAGGACGGCGTTGCCGCGCCAAAGAGTAGCGATATTGCGGCGATCCAGGCCGCCGCTGCGAATCTGTTCATGTCTGTTCTCCTGTCGGGTTGGCTGTCGTCAGCCGAACGGGGTTCTGCAAGGCGACGAGAAATCCGCGGGCCCAGGCTCGGCCTGTCCGCGAACGTGGCGGTACGGTAAATCTCAGGAGCGGAAGTTTCCGAACAGGATGAAGTTCGGTGGCGCGGCGATCGGGATCGACGCCGCCGGCGACTCGGTGGCCGGGGTTCGCGCCGTGCGGGTCGGCGGCATGGCCGCGACCGCGACGGGTTGGCCGCCGGCGAACGGCGTGCGCTGTCCCTGTGCCAGCGGCGGGAGCGGCGAGAGGGAGCAGGAACAAGGAAGGCCCGCCCTGATCGTGCAGCCGCCTGTGCAACAGCATCCGGGCATCGTCTCGGCGCGATGCCCATGGAAACCGGCCATCATGCCGGGCGCTGCCGGAGCCGGATGAAGGCCCATGTCATGCGCGCTCGCTGCGACCGGATCGATCAGCATGGCAAAGATCAGCACCGCTGCGAGCAGCAATCCGCGCCAGGCCAAGCATGTCTTGTTCATACAGAGAATTATCCGCCGGCAGGCGGGGCTGCTTTTGATCCCGGTCAACCACCGCTCCAGCGCCGGAAAATCGCTTTCCGCGGCAGGCGCCCCGGAGCCAGTCGGCGCGCTTCCTGCCGTTCTGGTAGGCGACGCAGTTGATCGGCAAGGCATCTCTTAGTTCGGCAAATAATGGTGTCGTCGGGCTTCAGCCCGACCTACGGTGGCGCGGGGAATTGCCAAGCATCACACTAGCCGGGCAGCAGGGGAGCGACGACAGCGACCATCGCCCGGCCGAGCAACAGATGCTGGTCCGCGTCGAGGTGGATGCCGTCGACCCGGCTGGCCGGGGTGACGCTGCCGGCGTCGAAGAAATGGCAGCCGAGGCTCTCCGCCACCTCGCGGTGCGTCGCCGCCAGGCCCGCGCACTTGTGCTCGCCGCCCGCGAACTTCGGCGCGATCTGGCCCTTGGGCGTGCCGATCGGCGGGGGTGCCACGACCAGGATCGGCGGCACCGGCATGCCCGGCTCGATCGGCGCCTGGCGGATCGCGGCGACCAGCACCGCGATGCCCTGGGACGAATGCCAGGCGTTGTGCGGATGCATCGACTGGAAGTCGTTGGTGCCCAGCATCAGCACCACCAGGGCGAGCGGCGAGTGGATCTCGATGCGCTGCGCCAGGCCCACCGAGCCGTTGCGGCCGGGCTTGAAGGGATCGTCCCAGACGGTCCGCCGTCCGTTCAGGCAGTCCTCGACGACGCGCACGCTTCTGCCGGCGCCGTTCAGTCCGATCTCCATGACGCCCGGCCAGCGCTGCTCGAATTCGAGGCGCCGCCGGGTGGACGGGATCAGGCCCCAGGACAGGGAGTCGGCATAGACGAGTATGTGTCGCATGAAGATCCTCCGCGCTGGCTCCGTCAGGCCGGCGCCTTGCCGTAAGCGCGCTCGACCTTCGCCACCCGCACCTCGTAGTGCTCGTACCACGAGCGCTTGCCCAGCGTCTGGGCGGCCAGGTGTTCGGCGTTCGCACGCCAAGCGGCGATCGCCTCGGCCGAGTCCCAGTAGGAGACGGTGATGCCCAAGCCGTCGGCGCCGCGCGCGCTCTCCATGCCGAGATAACCCGGCTGCTGCGCGGCAGCCGCAACCATCCGTTCGGCCATCCTGGCGTAAGCGCCGTCGTCGTCGGCGGCGCGCAGCGAGGTGAAGATCACCGCG
>JAJXTQ010000417.1 GCA_021783685.1 Pseudomonadota bacterium
GCAATGCAGCGCGCTCGGGCGGCAGGAACAGGCGCAGTCCGCCCTGTTCGAACACGGTTTCGCCCGCCTGGGGCGCGGGTTCGACACTGAACTCGCTGTTCAGGCCCGAGCAGCCGCCGGGGCTGACCACCAGGCGGAAGCCGCAGTGCTCGCCGCCGCCGAAGCGCACCATGCGCTGGATGAATTTTTCCGCGGCAGGAAGAATGGAAAGTTCCATGTAGCGTCTCTCCTTCAGGCGCGCGGCTGATAGCGGGGCTGGGCGGGATCGATGATGCAGGTCTTGTCGACCGGGCACACCGCCTCACATTGCGCCTCGTCGAAGTAGCCGATGCACTCGGTGCATTTCTTGGGATTGATGGTGAAGATCCCATCCTTTTCGTAGATGGCGACATTGGGGCAGACCGGCTCACAAGCCGAGCAGCCGGTGCATTGGGAAGCGACGATCTTGTAGGACATGACAACCTCCTTGAGGGGTCGGTAAAAAAGCGGGGGCGGACGATTCCGAGGCAGACCGGCCGCCCCCTGCGCGTGGCGACCTCCGATCAGGCCGCGACGTACGCTCCCTGGCGAATCGCGGCATCGCCCTTGGCTTCATGCACGATGGCGCCGCTCTCGACCTGTTCGAGATAGTTCTTGAAGTAGGCGATCACCGAACGCTCGATGAACTCCTGGGCATAGCCATCCACCGGCTCGATGCCGGCCTGCTTGAGCGTGTCCTTGGGACAGCCGCCGATCTTGGCGACGAATACGGCGTGGCAGTCGTTGATGGCACGGATGACGGTCTCGAGTGCATCCTCCTCGCCGTAGCCGCCCTGGCAGTAGAGGTCGACGCGGCGATGGCCGACGAACTTGGCGCCTTCCACGCTGGCCTCGTAGATCTGGAACTCGGAGGCGTGGCCGAAGTGCTCGTTGATCCGGCCGCCGCCCTTGGTGGCCACCGCGATCAGCAACTTGATGTCGCTGTGCAGGCCGGCGAGCTCCGACAACTCGTCGCGCTTGGCCGCCACCTGCTCCTGACGCTTGCGCTCCACCTCGACCTGATAGGCCTTGCGGGTCTCGCTGTCGTAGTTCACCTCCATGGCCATGATCTTGTCGGTGGTGAACTCGGCCGAGCGGTCCTCACCCAGCAGGCCGACGGCGTCGGCGCGGCACTGGCGGCAGTGGCGCATCATGTTCATATCGCCGGCGCAGGCGTCCTGCAGGGCTTTCAGTTCCTGCGCGGTGGGGCCGCGCTGGCCGTTGAGGCCGAACACGGTGCCGTGCTCGGGGGCGGAGATGAGCGGCATGATGTTGTGCAGGAAGGCGCCGCGCGACTTCACGGCCCGGTTGACGTCGACCAGGTGCTTGTCGTTGATGCCCGGAATCATCACCGAGTTGATCTTGGTGAGGATGCCGCGCGCGGTGAGCATCTCCAGGCCCTGGAGCTGGCGGTCGGTGAGAATCTGCGCCGCGTCCCGGCCCTTGTAGCGCTTGTTGTTGTAATAGATCCACGGATAGATCTGCGCACCCACGTCGGCATCGATCATGTTGATGGTGATGGTGACGTGATCGACGTTGAAGCCCGCGATGGTGTCGATGTGGTCCGGCAGCGCCAGACCATTGGTCGACAGGCACAGCTTGATGTCCGGCGCGGTCTTCGAGATCAGCTCGAAGGTCTTGAAGGTCTTCTCGGGATTGGCGAGCGGGTCGCCGGGGCCGGCGATGCCGAGCACCGTCATCTGCGGGATGGTCGAGGCCACCGCCAGCACCTTCTTGGCCGCCTGCTCGGGGGTGAGCTTCTCGCTCACCACGCCGGGGCGGGATTCATTCGCGCAGTCGTACTTGCGGTTGCAGTAGTTGCACTGGATGTTGCAGGCCGGCGCCACCGCCACGTGCATGCGCGCGTAGTGGTGATGCGCCTCCTCGCTGTAGCAGGGATGGTTCTTGACCTTTTCCCAGATCTCCGGGGCCAGATCGCCCGCGCCCGCACCCGTGCCGCAGCTGGATTTTCCGCTGCCCCCCGAGGTGCCGCAGCCGTTGTGATCCTCTGCAATCTTTGCGGCGATCTCGCTGGCCGATCCGGCCACCGCCACGCTGATCTGACTCAGCTTGTCATTGATCCCGATTCGTTCTTGCATGACGCCCTCCGGCATGTGTCCATCGTGCGTGGAGACGGCGCGTCCCACGCTGACAACACATCCCAGCAACAGCCATGCCATGACATAGGTAACTGATTTAAATGTAATTTAAAAGGGTCGATGTCGTTCACCCGACATGTCCGCCGGTGGCGCGCCGGAGAATGTTGGCTATGCGACAAGCAGGAGACGGACCTCACAAACGCACCGGACACCGGAAGCGGGCGCCCCCGGAACCACGGCAGGGGTGAGGCGAATCAGAAGCGCTTGACTTCGATACCGAGCTTGCGGATGGCGTAGCCGATCTGGCGCGGGGTCAGCGACAGCAGCCGTGCGGCCTTGGCCTGCACCCAGCCGGACTGCTCCAGGGCCTGGATCAAGCGCGCGCGGTCGGGCAGCAAGGGCAGCCCCCCGTTACCCGCGAGGTCCGGATCGTCGACCGGGACCGCCCGCTCAGGGAGGGCCGGCGGCGCGATCGGGGCCGGCACCACCTCGATCGGAAAAGGCCGCTGGGCAGACGTACCGTAGGATTGCAGGACCAGCGAAAAGCACCGGTTGTGCTGACAGGCCAGCGCGCTGGAGCGCACGATGTCGCCCTGGGTCATGGTGGCGCAACGTTCGACGCAGTTTTCCAGTTCGCGCACGTTCCCCGGCCAGTTGCACTCGAGCATGATCTGC
>JAJXTQ010000418.1 GCA_021783685.1 Pseudomonadota bacterium
TGCGCAGAAAAGCCGGCTGGTCGCCAAGGCCTTCGGCGGCGGCACCATCGTCACCTCGATCCTGATGGCCATCGGCGAGCGCAATGCGGAGTTCGCCCGGGAATGGCTGGCGTGCGAAGGCATTCCGCTCACCGCCCAGGATTTCGGCGGCGCCTGGTCGCGCAAGGTGATCTTCACGCCCGACGGCGGCGACGCCTTCTGCCGCCGCTTGCCGATCAACCAGCCGGACATGCAGGATATCGTTCTGGCCGAGCGTGATTATGAACGGTCGCTGATCAAGCCGGCCGGCGCTGGCGGCGAGAAGAAGATCGAGCTTTTTTGAACGGGCGGCAAGCGGCGATTCCAAGGAGGCCTAGGGTGGATGTTCCGGTGCTACTGAAGCAGATCGCGGCGGCGGCGGCGCAAGACGAGCTGCTCTTTCCGACCGGCGGCGTGGCCGCGAAGCTGCAGCGGCAGCTTAACGATCCGGACTGCACCAGCGCCCAACTGGCCGTGCTGGTGCAGGCCGAGCCGCTGCTCGCGGCGCGCGTCGTGGCGGTGGCCAATTCGGTCGCCTACAACCGTTCCGGCCGCGCCATCAACGATATCCGGAGCGCGGTGTCGCGCCTGGGCTTCGATACCCTGCGCGTGCTGGCCGTTGCCGTGGTGGCCCGGCAACTGGAGGGCATGGCGCACGGCGCCCCGCATCAGCGCCTGGCCGCGCGCCTGTGGCAGCACACCGCCCACGTCGCGGCCTTGTCCCGAATCGTCGCACTCCGCGTCACCCATGTCGATCCGGAGTCGGCCTTCTTCGCCGGCATCATCCACGAACTGGGCGGCTTCTACCTGATCTCGCGGGCCGGGGATTTTCCCGGCTTGCTCGCAGGCAAGGACGGCAGCCTGATCGCCTGGAACGAGGGCGGCGCCGCCGCGGTCGGCGCGGCGGTGCTCTCCCGTCTGGGCACTCCCGTTCCGATACTGCAGGCGATCGAGGGCTTGTGGTCGGGCTACATCGCCCTGCCGCCGCGGACCCTGGCCGACACCCTGTTGCTCGCAGACCAGTTGGCGCCGGTGGAGTCGCCGCTGTCCGAACTCGCCGGCACCGGACGGGAAGGCATCGCAGCGGAAATCGACCTCGTGCTCGATGACCAGACCCTGAGCGGCATCCTGGCGGAGTCGGCGGAGGAAGTCGCCTCGCTGACCGACGCCTTGCGCACTTAGTGTAGTGCTCGGCAAATAAGGGTGCTGTAGGTCGGGCTTCAGCCCGACAACCGAAAGAAGTCCCTGTGGGACGCCCCGAAGGGGCTCCCCCGGAAGCGCCCAGAGCAATTTCGCGGTATTGCACCGCTGCCGTCGGGCTGAAGCCCGACCTGCGGTGGCGCGGGGAATTGCCAAGCACCACACTAGCCGAATAGGCAGGCTTGTGCCTGTTTTGCCGCGCTCTGTTATTCTCCATGCGATGTGGAAGCTGTCCGCGTCGGTTGAACAGGCTTTCTTCTGCGCTCAGGAACATAGGACCGTCAAAAAATGACCGACGGCGGTGATGCCCGGTATCGGACTCTAAGACTCGCGATCGCGCTCTTCGGCCTCGCCCTGATCGGCGTCGTCTGGGCGATGACGCTGCAGCGCGTCGACGCCGAGCGTAACCAGGCCATCGCCGGGGCCTACACCCGAAACGCCAATCTCGCCCTCGCCGTCGATGAACAGGTGACGGCGAGCATCAGGAGCGCCGAGCAGGTGCTGTCGCTGCTCAGACGCCTGTATCAGCGCGAAGGAGCGCAGCTCGATCTGCGGCAATTGATCGAGGACGGCGACGTCGATCGCGATCTGGTGAGCACCCTGGGCGTGACCGACGCGCAAGGGCAACTGGCGCTCGCCAGCGAGAGCTTCGGGCGGGTGAGCCTCGCCGACAGCGCCGCCTTCCGTTTTCACCGCGAGCACGCCGGCGGCCAATTGCTAATTGGCAGGCCCATCCAGGGGCGCATCACCGGGCATCGGGTGATTCCGGTGTCGCTGCGCATAGACCGGCCCGACGGCCGTTTCGGCGGCATCGTCTTCGCCGGCTTGAGGCTGTCCTATTTCAGCCGGTTTTTCGCCAAGGCCAAGCTGGGCGACAAGGATCTGGTCATGCTGGTGGGACAAGACGGCATCGTCCGCGTCGCGCACGTGAACGGACAAGCCGCCTTGATCGGCGCAGACATGCACGGCAGCCCCTTGTGGGCGGCGCTGGCCGGGAGCGACCGTGGCGGCTTCATCGGCCGGGGCAAGTTCTCCGGCGTCACCCGTCTGATCAGTTACCGGACCCTCGCCCGCTATCCGCTGATCGTCGCGGTGGGCACCTCGCGAGTCGAGACCCTGGCGCCCTTCCATCAACGCGAACGCAATTACACCGTCGGCGCCGTCCTGATCAGCGCCTTCGTCCTGATCTTCGTCCTGGTCTTGCTGAAGGCCTTGTCGCGGCAGCAGCGCGACGGGGCGAAGTTGAGGCAACTGACCCGGTTCTATGCGGCATTGAGCCAGTGCAACCGGGCCATCGTCAATGGCCTCAGCCAGGAGGAATTGTTCCGGCAGATCTGCCGCATCGCGGTGGATTCAGGCGGCATGAAAATGGCCTGGATCGGCCTGGTCGATGCTGCCGGCGAATCGGTCGAGCCGGCGGCGAGCCATGGCGAGGGCGTGTCTCTTCTGGAGAAGATGAGGATTCCGCTGTCCGCCGACGATCCCATCGGGCGCGGCCCGACCGGCGTCGCGGTGCGAGAAAATCGGCCGGTGTGGTGCCAGGACTATCTGAACGATCCGCAGCTCACCGC
>JAJXTQ010000419.1 GCA_021783685.1 Pseudomonadota bacterium
AGCTTCCGGAGCTTTCCACGGCGATGCTCCCCCCGGCCATGGCGAGGCCGGCCAGCAAGGCGCTGCCCGCCAGCATGACCAGCGCGCGCCAGTTGTGCAAGGCCTCATAGCTGCGCAGCAACACGCCGAGGTTGTTGGTGGTCTTCACGGTCATCATGGTCTCCCTGGGTTGTCGAAACAGCCGCACGTTCGTGGTCACGGCCTGCCGATACTGTCGTGGCCAAGGCTGCAGCCGGGCCGCATGCCCGGCCGTGCATCAAGGGCTGGCATGCTGCGGGGTCGCGCCCGGGCATTCGGGAATCTTGCCCCAAAGCGGCTCGCCCCCTGCCGGGCCGCCGCAGTATTTCCAGCGTGTTTCCTGGATACACAGCTGGCGCGTGAAAAAATTGTCCTTGCCCTGGCATGCCGCCAACCCCTGCCGCAGAGCCTGCACCACGGTGGCCTGCGCGCCTCCTGCATCAGTCGCCTGCGCTGGCGCACGCATGGGCGCCGGCTCCGGCTGATGATCTGGACTCGGCGTCCGGCTTTGCGGCGCAACCTTGATCTGCGCCGGATGCTCGGGCACAAAGGTTTGCGGTTGCGCCTTGACACCAAGACGAGGCGTGACGCGGGTTTGCGCGGCCGGTTCAACGCGTCGCCTCGCCGCACCCCCCGAGGACATGTGCGCCGTGGCGGCGGAACCCAGGGCCCCACGCTCCGCATGGGCGGAAACCGGCTTGTCCACGATGGCGACAGACGGCGGCTTGGGCTGGGCTGCATGCTCCGGCACAGGGCTTCCCTCCCTCGCGCCCGCCTGAACGCCATGCGCTGGAGCCCGCGCCGGCCCTGCTCCCGGGGCCGCGCCGCTGCCAGCAGGGGCACTGGCCACGCGGCCCATGTTCTGCGCCGAACGCTGCTGCCACCAGACGACGCCCACAGCGAGCGCCATCACGGCCGCCAAGGCGGCGCCTCGCGGCAGGAAGCTGTCCTTGCGCGCAATCTTGTCCCAACTGTAGGTCGGCGAGGCCGCATCCGACGAATCCGCTCCTGCCGCCATGCGCGCTGCGCCGCTTCTGCGCGCTGCACGCGCCGCTTTCGCGCGATTCGCGGCGTCCCGGACCGTCATCGGAATGTGCGCCGCGGCTAGGGCGGCTGCGCGCGCCCTGTCCTCCGCGTCGATGCGCGCCTTGATCTCGGCCAGGCTTTGTGCCTGGCCGGCATCGGGCGTGCCGGGACCGCCTTCGCGCACGCCGGATTCGCTGTCCTCGGCTGGCCGCGCCGTGGCGGACGCGGCATGTGCTGCGGCCTCACGCTCGACTTGTTCCGTGGCGGAAGCAAGAGGCTGGTCGGGCATCTGCATGCCGCAGCCGATACAGAATCGGGCCTCGTCTTTATTGGGGGTGCCGCATTGGGTGCAAAAACGTGCCATCGCGGGGCTCCAGATCAATCGAGTCTGACGCATGTTAGGCAGTCGCGCGCCGTCTGCCAATCGTGCCGTTCCATCCACGACACACGGCCATCCAGGCCTGGATCGGTCCAAGACGCAAAAAGCGAAGGGCCTGCGCACCCGAAGGTTTGCAGGCCCTTGTCATACAGCCCGCGCTGCGAGGCGCGGGCCACACTCCAGGACGCAGGGAATGGACTTACATGTCCATGCCGCCCATGCCGCCCATGCCACCGCCCATCGGCGGGGCTGCAGCTTCGTCCTTCGGCGCGTCGGCCACCATGCACTCGGTGGTCAGCAGCAAGCCGGCGACGGAGGCGGCGTTTTGCAGCGCAGTGCGGGTGACCTTGGTGGGGTCCAGAATGCCCATCTCGATCATGTCGCCGTACTGACCGTTGGCGGCGTTGTAGCCGTAGTTGCCCTTGCCTTCGATCACCTTGTTCAGGACCACGCTGGGCTCGTCGCCGGCGTTGGCGACGATCTGGCGCAACGGCTCCTCGATGGCGCGCATCACCAGCTTGATCCCGGCATCCTGATCCGGATTGGACCCCGTGATCTTCACGTTGGCGCGTGCGCGCAACAGCGCCACGCCACCACCGGCCACGATGCCCTCTTCCACCGCTGCACGCGTGGCATGCAAGGCGTCTTCGACGCGGGCTTTCTTTTCCTTCATTTCCACTTCGGTGGCCGCGCCAACCTTGACCACCGCAACACCGCCGGCCAGCTTGGCCACGCGCTCTTGCAACTTCTCGCGGTCGTAGTCGGAGGTGGCTTCCTCGATCTGCACACGGATCTGCTTCACGCGAGCCTCGATGTCGGCCGCATTGCCCGCGCCGTCGATCAGCGTGGTGTTCTCCTTCGCCACTTCGGCGCGCTTGGCCTGGCCCAGATCGGCCAGCGTCACCTTCTCCAGGGTCATGCCGGTTTCTTCCGAAACCACCTTGCCGCCGGTCAGGATGGCGATGTCTTCGAGCATGGCCTTGCGGCGGTCGCCAAAGCCGGGAGCCTTGACGGCCACGGTCTTCAGAATGCCGCGGATGCTGTTGACCACCAGGGTGGCCAGCGCTTCGCCGTCGACATCCTCGGCGATGATCAGCAGCGGACGGCCGGACTTGGCCACCTGCTCCAGAATCGGCAGCAGATCGCGGATGTTGGAGATCTTCTTGTCGTTGAGCAGGACGTAGGGATTGTCCAGCGCCGCGACCTGGCGGTCCTGGTTGTTGATGAAGTAGGGCGACAGGTAGCCACGGTCGAACTGCATGCCTTCGACGATATCCAGCTCGTTGTTCAGGCTCTTGCCGTCTTCGACGGTGATCACGCCTTCCTTGCCGACCTTGTCCATCGCCTCGGCGATGATCTGG
>JAJXTQ010000023.1 GCA_021783685.1 Pseudomonadota bacterium
GAAATCGGTACAGCCGTGCTTTCCTTCCCGACGGGATCGAACCCAAGCTCCGTAGCCATTGCCTGGCCTTGAGCATTGCAAATCGGGCGTGGTGATCACGGCAGCGGCTGGGTGATGCTCAAAGGCTGGCTGGCTCTGACCCTCGGGACGGGCATGATCCTCGTCGCCGCCCAGGGTCTTGTCACGGGAGCGTTGCCGGCAGGAAGGAACGGGTGGGGGCGCTCGCAAGGCCGGGTTCGCCGTGCGGATCAACCGCTGCTGTTTTGGGCCATGTTTGCAATGGACGTCACCATTGGCATCGTGGCCGTTCGGTACGGCGGCCGCTTGATTTGAACGCACAGTTTTTTTTCGAAGACTCCGAGTTCATCGGGGAATGTCGGTGGTTCGCCTATATGGATCGAAACATGAAGATGAATAAATTTCTTTGCTTCCCTTTCTCTGTGTGTCAACGCTTTGTGCGTTCTTGACCGCTTGCGGCGGCGGGTCCGGATCGGCGCCACTCGCTACAACGACACACACCGTTGGCGGAACGGTTTCTGGGTTGATGTCCGGCTCACATGTCACCTTGCTCGATAACGGGGGAAATGCGCTGCTGGTGAGTGGCGACGGGGGCTTTCAGTTTTCCATTGGAATCGCCAGCGGAAGCACCTATGCAGTGACGGTTGGCACGCAACCAATCGGGGAGACCTGTTCCGTCAATAGCGGTTCGGGGACCATCTCCGCAAACGTTGGCGGTGTCTCCGTTACCTGTTCGACCACCACCTATACCGTCGGCGGCAATGTCGCGGCCTTGCCAAGCGGAGGCAGCGTGGTTCTCAAGAACAACGGGGCGGACCCGCTCACGGCGACCGCCACCGGGGCCTTCACGTTCTCCAATGCGGTCGCATATGGCGCGGGATATTCCGTAACGACATATGCTCCGGGTGAATCTTGCACGGTCACGAACGGCTCGGGAACCGCGAGCGCCAACGTAGCCAATGTGTCGGTAAGTTGTGCCGCTGGCACCGAGTCCGTCCTCTGGTCTTTCGGCGGAACCGGCGATGGCCAACTTCCCTACACCGGCCTCGTCATGGACAGCGCCGGAAACCTCTACGGGACGACCTACAATGGCGGCGCCCACAGCTCCGGCACGGTGTTCAAGATCAATTGACGCTCGGGCCCCGCGTTGCGGTCGTGACGTGGGGCACTGAGAACTCGGAGCGCGGCGCGTCCGGCTCGCCAGAGGCTCCACGTCTCGAGTAGCCGTTGGTCCGAGGGGCGATTGACGGACCGAACGTCGGCTGCGGTGGTCTACGGCGACCGGTATTCGGATGCCGCCAGCGGCGGCTCCGGGTCGTGTGGTTGCGCTCGCGAGCGTTCTGTTTGGGGCGGTCTGATTTTCCGGTCTGGCTGCCAGTTCCACACTGGCAGTTCCACGTCTTGCGTTGCGGTAACGTATCCGTTACCATTGCGCCATGAGCATCAAACTCGAAGAGTACGTCCGCGAGGACGGATCCAATCCGTACCAGACATGGTTCAACGGGCTCGATGCACAGGCGGCGGCGAAGGTGACCGTCGCGAAGACGCGGCTTGGGCTCGGCAATACCTCGAATGTCGAATGGTTCCGGGTGTCGGTGAGTACAAGATCGACTGGGGGCCGGGATACCGCATTTACCTGGCCAGGGACGGCGACTCGCTGATCGTTTTGTTTGGGGGTAGTACCAAAAAAGGCCAGCAAAAGGCCATCGATCAGGCCGTGGCGTTGCATGAAGAATACAAGGCGAGAAAGAAGGCTCTCGCGAGTGGGATCAAGAAGGGGAAGAAGATATGACGCTGACCCGCGATTTCAAACAGACTGTCGCCGAGCGTGCTGCTCGTGACCCCGATTTTGCAAAGGCGCTTCTGGACGAGGCCGCGACGCTTTTCCTCAGTGGGGAACCGGACGCCGCGCGTGTCATCCTGCGGGACCTCGTGAATGCGACGGTTGGATTCGAGAGCCTTGCCGAACTGACGCACAAACCCAGCAAGAGTCTGCACCGGATGCTATCGCCGAAGGGCAACCCCAGCATGGACAACCTGGCGGCGATCTTCGGAGCGATGAGGGACTGGCTGAAGGTCACCTTCGACGTGCGCGTCGTAGAGGCGGCGTAGACGCGCTACGCGTTTCTTTCGGAGATCCGGGCGCCGTCTGTTCTCAACGTGTTGATTCGTTGATGAAAATTGGGCTGCCGGGCACCGGACGCTGATAGGGGTCACCGGCCGGCCAGATGCGGTCGCTCGAAGTCACGAAACCCCCTCTCCCGCGACGGCGGGAGAGGGCGGGGGTGAGGGCCGTCGCAAGAGCGATGTCGTGCGAATTTGCTCGAGCACGGCCGTGGTCTGCGTCAAGACATCGTTATTCCAGAATCGCATCACCACGAAGCCCCGCTTGCAAAGGAATGCATCCCGCGAAGCGTCGTAGCGGCATGCTTCCTGATGTTGTGAGCCGTCCACCTCGACGATGAGGTGTTGTTCCATGCAGACGAAATCGACGATATAAGGACCGATCGGTTGCTGCCGACGGAACCTCCATCCCATGAGGCGACGCGATCGCAGTTCTTGCCAGAGGCGCCGTTCGGCGTAGGTGGATTTCGCGCGCAGCGAACGTGCCTTCAGCCATGAAGGCGTTCGGCTGGGTGTTTCCATACGGAATGGGGCACTGCGTCGGAGAGAGGTGCGAAGTTTGTGTTGCCGGGTGGTATGGGGCACTACCGTCGACAGCAGCAATGGCAACCGCCCTCACCCCCGCCCTCTCCCGCCGTCGCGGGAGAGGGGGTTGCAGTGCTTCGCGCCGAAGCAGTCCGGGGTGGCCCTCAGCGGCCGCTCAGGGTCGATTCGGAATTCTGGCCCATCGAATTTGAATGTCGGAAAGGGAATGCTGCACGGCTCGCTCGCGAGTGCATTATGGAACCATTCGAGATGGATGACGACCGCCTCGCATTCGTGGTCCGCTTGTCGCGCCACCCTCTGGCGCTCGTCCCCACGACGGGAACCGGGGAGGTCACCCCGGAAGCCGCTTGAACCCCTTATCCCGCCTGACACGCCCCCTTCAGAGGGGGGCGGATAGAACGTGCGTCGGATGCTGCGGCCGACCGTGGCGTACCGCGGACCGGCGTGGTGGAACCGGATGCGGGGCCGGCTACCGCACGACCCGATTGCGCCCCGCCATTTTGGCCCGATACATCGCCCGATCCGCGGCGTTCAGGACGGCGTCTTCATTGGGGTCGTCGAGACCCGCCACTGCGACCCCGACGCTGACGGTGAGATTGCCGACGGTGGGGATCGTGCTGTGGGCAATGGCGGCGCGGACCTTTTCGGCAAACACCACCGCGTCCTCGGCCGTGTTGGGCAGCAGGACGACGAATTCCTCTCCGCCGAGGCGGGCGGCAAAGTCGGTCATCCGGGAAGAGTCCTGGATGATCGACGCCACGTGCGTCAGGGCGGTGTCGCCGGCTCGGTGGCCGTGGGTGTCGTTGATGGCCTTGAAATGGTCGATGTCGAGGAAGACCAGCGCGTAGCACTCGCCGGTTCGCCCCATGCGGAGATACTCTTCCCGCAGACGTTCGATGAATGCCCGGCGGTTGTGCAGGCCGGTCAGGGCGTCGTGACGGGCCAGGTGATCCAGCGCGCGGTTGGCGGCCAGCAGGGCTTCCGTGCGCTCCCGGACGATCCGGTCGAGAACCCGGTTGAGCGATTCGGCGCGCTCGAGCTTCTTGCGCTCGCTGATGTCGACGACGGTGGCAATGACCCGGAACGAGCCGTCATCGCAGCGTATGTGGTTGAGGCCGATCTCGACCGGGATGAAGTGGCCGTCCTTGTGCCGGCAGCGCAGGCTCATGCCTCTTCCCGCCTGTCGGGAGGTGGGGGCCGTCGCATACGCCGAGCGGAGATGGACGTGCTGCTGCCGCAGGCTCTCGGGGACCAGGACTTCGATCGACGAGCCGATCAGTTCTTCCACCGGGTATCCGAACAGGGTTGCGGAGGCCGGGTTGGCAAAGAGAATCTCGCCGTCCTTGTCGGTCATCAGCATCGCAACCTGGGCGCCCTCGACCACGCTGTGCGAAAGATCCATCTGCTTGCGCTGCGCCGCGTCTGCCTGCAGCCGCTCGCTGACGTCGCGAGCGATGCAGCCCAGCGCGATGGTCGTGCCATCGTTGTCGTGGATCGGAAACGTCGACGTCGCGAACATCCGCGGCATGCCGTGGACGTGGAGCACCTCCTCGAATTCCTGCGGCTTGCCATCCCGGAGAGCCTGGGAGAAGTGCTCCAGGAGCTTCGGCGCGCGATCATGCGGGAGCAGTTCGGCGACATGCCTGCCGAGGGCATCCGCCAGGGGAATGCCGAGGTTGGCTTCCGCGGCCTGGTTCATGGCCAGGATCCGGAAGTCGAGATCCACCCCGATGAAGCAATCGGTCGTCTGATCGGCAATGGCCAGGAATACGTTCTGGACGACACTGGGGAGCGCACGTTCTTCTCGCATTCTTCACGTCTCCACCTGCGATGGCAGACCCGGGTCTGGCTCCGAATCTGCAACAACATACTGCAGCCCGCGACAGGCACCAACGGCCATGTCTGCGCGGAATGCGGGCGGCAAACCGGATCGCGCTCGCGATATGGGAACGGTACGCGCCTATGCGATGGTAATCAATAATCGCTACCGCATCAGAGGTACGAGGATCCTTGACGTTTCGGCGTCAAGGGGATGCAGGCGCGCGCCTCTGCGCGTCGCGGTTCGCGAAGACCCGCGATGGCGATGCAGGCAAAGGGCGCGATGCTTTGGGATCATGCGCGGCGTCGGTACCATCGCATCACCGCCTTGCGCAATTCCTCGACCCACAGCACGCAACTGGCGAACGCCAGGATCGGCAGCAGATCGCCGGCCGGGATCGGCACCGTATGGAATAGACGGTTGAGGGGCGGCCAGTACAGCACCGCCGCCTGCAGTGCCACGCTGAGCGCGAGTCCGCCGGTCAACCAGCGATTCCGGAGCATGCCGAGTCGCGACACCGAGCGCGTCGCCGATTGGCAGTTCAGCACGTTGAACCACTGGCACGTCACCAGCACGGTGAAGGTTTCCGTGCGCACCACGTCCAGTGGCGCGCCCTGCGATAGACGCGATACGAACCAGCCGAAGGTGATCGCCACCGAAATCGGCGCGAGCAGCGCCATGCGCGAGGGCATCGCCCGGTCGAGCAGAGGGTCATCGCGGGGCACCGGGGTGCGCGCCATCTCGTCGCCGTCGGGTGGGTCGATCACCAGGTTCACCGTCAGCGTGCTCTCCGTGACGATGTTGATCCAGAGGATCTGCACCGCGGTCAGCGGCAGGGCGTAGCCTCCCAACAATGCCAGCAGCAGCACCAGCACTTCGTCGACCGAGGTCACGAACAGGAAAAGGATGACTTTTTTCAGGTTGGCGTAGACCACGCGTCCCTGCTCGACGGCGGCGACGATGGTGGCGAAGTTGTCGTCGGAGATCACGATCTTGGCCGCGCTCTTTGCCACTTCGGTGCCGCTGATGCCCATCGCCACGCCGACGTCGGCGCGCGCCAACGCGGGGGCATCGTTGACGCCGTCGCCGGTCATGGCAACGACGTCGCCGCGGGCCTGCAAGGCCTCGACGATGCGCAGCTTCTGCGCCGGATGCACGCGCGCGAACACCGCGATGTGGGGCAGGGCGTCGAGCAGTTCGGCTTCGTTGAGGTGATCCAGTTCGATGCCGTCGACGGCCTGGTCCTGCGCCCCGGCGATTGCCAGCGTGCGCGCGATCGCCAGACCGGTGAGCTTGTGGTCGCCGGTGATCATGATGGGACGGATGCCGGCGGCGCGGCATGCGCGGACCGCCGCGGCAACTTCGTCGCGCGGCGGATCGATCTGACCGATCAGGCCGAGCAGGTGCATGTGGCCCATGAGTGCGTCGAAGCCCCCGTCGAGCGCCGGACTGCGGCCGGACCGATGCGGTGCGAGCGCGGCCACGGCGAGGACGCGCAAGGCGCGTTGCGCCATCGCTTCCGCCGTCGCGCGTGCCGCCTGCAGGGTCCGCGGCGCATCGGCGCTGCAGAGCCGCAGCACCGCCTCCGGCGCGCCCTTGACGAAGATGGCGGCGGATTCGCCGGCATGGCTCGTCGCCATCATCCGGGTGTCGGAGTCGAATGGGATCTCCGCGCGGCGCGGCCGCGCGCTGCGCAGCGCCTGCACGTCGGTTCCCGCCTTGGCCGCGGCCACCAGCAAGGCGCCTTCGGTCGGGTCTCCGAGCACGCGCCACGCCGCGCCGCCGTCGGTCGGCGGGAGCAGTTCGGCATCGTTGCAGAGCACCGCCGCGGCGAGCAGGGCGCGCACCGCGGGGTCGTCCGCGGCCACGTCGTGTCCGCCTTCGCGCAGGCTGCCGGCAGGGGCGTAGCCGGTGCCGCTCACCGCGATCGTGCGGTCCGAGGGAAGCCAGAGGTCGCTCACCGTCATTTCGTTGCGGGTCAGCGTGCCGGTCTTGTCGCTGGCGATCACCGTCGTCGAGCCCAAGGTCTCGACCGCCGACAGGCGGCGCACGATGGCGCCGCGCGCCGCCATGCGCTGGATGCCGACCGCCAGCGCGATGGTCATCGCCACCGGCAGCCCTTCCGGCACCATCGATACCGTCTGGCTGATCGCCACCATCAGCAGTTCGACCAGCGGCATTCCCCGCAGCATGCCGAAGGCCATCACCGCGATGAACAACACCAGCGCGGCGACCACCAGCTGGCGGCCGAAGCCGGCGAGGCGAACTTCGAGCGGAGTTTTCGGTTCGCGGGTCTGCTGGGTCAACCGGGCGATCGCGCCAACCTCGGTGTGGGTGCCCGTTGCCGTGACCACCGCGCGGCCATGGCCGGCCGTGACCAGGGTGCCCGAGAACACCATGTTGTGGCGATCGGCAAGCGCGGTTGCCTCGGACATGCGGCCCGCCTGCTTGGTTACCGGCGCCGACTCCCCGGTGAGGGCCGCTTCAGCGGTCATCAACGCCGTCGCCTCGAGCAGGCGGGCATCGGCGCCGACCGCGTCGCCCGCCGCGAGCAGCAGCAGGTCGCCTGGAACCAGGTCGCGCGCCGCGATCGGCTGCTCCCGGCCGTCGCGCAGCACGCGCACCTGCAGTTCGGCGAGCCGGCGCAGCGCCGCCATCGAAACCTCGGCGCGTCGCTCCTGGTAGGCGCCGATCAGCGCATTCGCGAGCACCACCCCGAAGATCACGGCGGCATCGGCCCAATGCCGGAGCGCCGCGGAAAGTGCGGCGGCGCCGAACAGGACGTAGATGAGCGGGCTTTTGAACTGATGGAGCAGGAGGCGCCCGGCCGAGGGCCTTGGGTCCTCGGGAAGCGCATTGGGCCCGAATTCGGCGCCGCGCCGCGCCACCGCTGCCGGGGTCAGCCCGGTTGCGGTATCCGAATCCAGCCGTTGGACGACGGTTGCGGCGTCAACGGCGTGCCAGCGCGGAGACGGCGTCGTGGACATGCCATGCCTTGCCGGGTTGCAAGACAGGCAGCGTAGCCCATCCCGCGCCGCGCCGGTTTGCGCCATGCGCAAAAAGCGTGTCTTGCGCGGCACCCTCGGGCCCATGCCCGACGGATTGCCGGGCGCCCGGACGCGCCGACTAGTCGATCAGTCCGTGCTTGCGGCCGAACGCGATGTTGGCGGCCAGGAATCCCGCCTTCGAGCCGCAGTCGTAGCGCGTGCCGGAAAAGCGGTGCGCCACCACGTCGCCCTGCGAGACGCGCCGCGCTATGGCGTCGGTGAGCTGGATCTCGCCGCCGCGCCCGCGCTGCGTGCGGGCGAGCTCGCCGAAGATTTCCGGGCGCAGCACGTAGCGGCCGACCACCGCCAGCGTCGAGGGCGCCTCTTCGGGCGACGGCTTTTCGACGATGTGGGTCACACGTTCGTCCCGATCCGAGAGCGCCTGGGTGGCGACGATGCCGTATTTTCCCGTGTCCGCCAGGGGAATGTCCTCCACGCCCAGCACCGAAGCGCCGTGCTGCTCGTAGCTCTGCACCAGCTGCGCGGTGACGCCGGGCTGCGCGTCGATCAGGTCGTCGGCGAGGATGACCGCAAACGGTTCGTCGCCGACCACCGACTGCGCGCACAGGACGGCGTGACCCAATCCCAGCGGCTCGGGCTGGCGGATGAAGACGAAGTTCACCCCGGGCGGCGTGGCGCTGCGCAGCGCGTCGAGCAGCATGGTCTTGCCCTGCGCCTGCAGCAGCATTTCCAGTTCCGGGTTGCGGTCGAAGTGGTCTTCGATGGCGCGCTTGTGCCGCCCGGTGACGAAGATCATCTGTTCGATGCCGGCCGCCGCCGCTTCCTCGACCGCGTACTGGATGAGCGGCTTGTCGAGCACCGGCAGCATCTCCTTGGGCATGGCCTTGGTGGCGGGGAGGAAGCGGGTGCCGGATCCGGCAACCGGGAAAACGGCTTTGCGAACTTTGTGAGGCCTATTGGGCCAAATTTGACCGGAGGGGGGGGGGGATGGGACGGCGCCGAGGTCGAGTCCCTCGGCCGGCCGGCCGGTCAGCGCAGCGTTCCCTGTTCCAGCCGCTGCTGCAGCATTTTCTTGCCGACTTCCACCCCCCATTGGTCGAAGGCGTTGATGTCCCAGAGCACGCTTTGCACGAACGTCCGATGTTCGTAGAGCGCGATCACGGCGCCGAGCGCGCGGGCGTCGAGCTTCGGGACCGACAGCACGTTGCAGGGCCGGCCGCCCGGCGCCGCGCCGTGTGGGGTGGTGGGGCGCTGCGCGCCCAGCACGGTGTCGCCGCGGGACAGCGCATCGGCCTGCGCCAGCGCGTAGGCGTGCAGCAGCCGGTGGCGCTTGTCGGCGCTCTGCTCGTGCTCGGCGACGACGAGGAAGTCGATGGGGACCCAGTGCGTCCCCTGATGCAGGAACTGGAATACGCTGTGCTGCGCGGTCGTTCCGACCTCGCCCCAGACCACGGCGGCGGTGTCGTACGTCAGCAGGCGGCCGTCGTGGGTGACGCGCTTGCCCAGGCTCTCCATTTCGAGCTGCTGCAGGTAGGGCGGCAGGTTCTTCAGGCGCTGGGCATACGGGAACACCGCGCGCGCACGCGCGCCCCAGAAATTCACGTACCACGCGCCGAGCAGGCCGAGGATCACCGGCAGGTTGGCATCGAGCGGGGCCTGGGCGAAATGCCGGTCCATCTCGGATGCACCGGCGAGCAGTTCCAGGAACTGGCGATGGCCGTGCGCGATGGCGATCGGCAGTCCGCAGGCGGACCACAGCGAGTAGCGTCCGCCCACCCATTGCGGGAAGGAGAAGATTCGCTTGTCGTGGATGCCGAAGTCCCGCGCCCGTTCGGGCTGTGCCGTGACCGCGGCGACGTGATGCGTCGGGTCGAGCGCGACATCCGTCGAGGCCAGCCATTCGCGGGCGGCCCGCACGTTCTCGAGCGTCTCGAGCGTGGTGAAGCTCTTGGAGATCGCGATGATCATCGTCGCCGCCGGCCGCGCGCCGGTGAGCGCCGTGTCGAGTTCCGCCGGATCGAGGTTGCTCACGAAGTGCACGGCAACGGGGCCGGTGGCCGGGCCCAGCGCCTCGGTCATCAGGCGGGGTCCCAGGTCGGAACCGCCGATGCCGATGCACACGACCGTTTCGATCGCCTCTCCGGTCGAGCCGTGGATGCGCCCCTCGCGCAGCGCCTCGGCGAACCCGAGAAAGCGCGTCTGCTCCTCGTGCAGGCTGCGCGCGACCGACGGATCGTCCGGCGGCGTGCGCAGCGCGGTATGCCATGCCGGCCGATGTTCGGTGTTGTTCACCGCCTCGCCGGCGAGGAGCGCGGCGCGCGTCTTTTCGAAGTTCCGCGATTCGAGCCAGGCGAGCAGGGCCGCGAAGCTGTCTTCATCGATCCAGTTGCGCGAACAGTCGGCATGGACATGCGGCGCCTCGAACGTCCAGCGCTGCGCGCGCTCGGGCTCGACGCGGAACAGGGTGTCGATGGTGCGCGCGTCGAAAGACCGGCGGCAGGCTTCCAGGGTTTCCCATACGGGGGACGGAGCGGTTTCGGGGTTCGTCATGGTCGTGGGATGGCGAGCGTGTATTCTCTGGCTGTTGGGTTTCGTACCCATTCTATTGGATAGGAGCGGGTGTGGTGCACGATCTCGATCCCGGAATTTTCAAGGCGTATGACATCCGGGGAGTCGTCGACCGCAATCTCACACGCGATGCGGTGCAGGCCATCGGCGCCGCGCTGGGAACCGAAGCCCGCGAGCGCGGCGTGCGCGAGATCGCCGTCGGGCGCGACGGCCGGCTCTCGGGGCCGATGCTGCGCGATGCCCTGATCGCCGGCATCCGCAGCGCCGGGGTGGACGCCGTCGACATCGGTCTGGCCGCGACGCCCACGCTGTACTTCGCAACCTATCATTTGAACACCGGTTCGGGCGTGGCGATCACCGGCAGCCACAATCCTCCCGAGTACAACGGCCTGAAGATCGTGCTCGCCGGCGAGGCGATGTACGGGGAGGGCCTGCAGCGGCTCCATCGGCGCATCGTCGAAGGCCGGCTCCACGTCGCGGAGCGGCCGGGTGCGCTGCGCAGCGCCGACGTGCGGCAGGCCTACCTCGATCGCATCGTCGGCGACGTGCGCCTGGCGCGGCCGATGCGCGTGGTGATCGATTGCGGCAACGGCGTTGCCGGGGCGGCGGCGCCGCAGCTCTACAAGGCGCTGGGCTGCGAACTTACGGAGCTCTTCTGCGAGGTCGACGGCCGCTTTCCCAATCACCATCCGGATCCGGCGCACCCGGAAAACCTGCGCGACCTCATCGCCACCGTGCAGCGGACCGGGGCTGAACTGGGCCTCGCGTTCGACGGTGACGGCGACCGGCTGGGGGTCGTGACCCGCGGCGGCCGGATCATCTGGCCCGATCGCCAGCTCATGCTCTTCGCCAAGGACGTGCTGGCGCACAAGCCCGGCGCGGAAGTGGTGTTCGACGTCAAATGCACGCGGCTGCTCGCGCCCTGGGTGCGGCAGCACGGCGGACGCCCGACGATGTGGCGCACGGGCCATTCCGTCATCAAGGCGCGGCTGCGCGAGAGCGGCGCAGCGCTCGCCGGCGAGATGAGCGGCCATACCTTCTTCAACGACCGCTGGTACGGGTTCGACGACGGCATGTACGCCGGGGCGCGCCTGCTGGAAATCCTGAGCCGCGAAGCCGATCCCTCGGCGGTGCTGGAAGCGCTGCCGGATGCGCCGAACACGCCCGAGTTGCAGTTGCGTACCGCGGAAGGGGAGAATTTCGCCGTGGTCGACGCGTTGCGGGCGGTGGCGCAGGATGGCGCGCGGGCGCGGGAGGTCTTCGCCGGCGCGGTCGAATTCATCACCATCGACGGCTTGCGGGTCGAGTACGCCGACGGGTTCGGCCTCGCGCGCCCGTCGAACACCACGCCGGTCGTGGTGCTGCGCTTCGAGGCCGATGGCCCCGCGGCGCTGGCGCGGATCCAGGACGATTTCCGGCGGGCGCTGCGGGCGGTGAAGCCCGATGCGGCGTTGCCGTTTTGAAACATGGCAGGACAGCTTTTTTCGCGCTCCGCTTGCGCGAGAGGGCCGGGGTGAGGGGGGTCACACAAAACCGATGCTGACAGACCACGATATTTATCTTTTCCGCGAAGGCACCCACGCGCGCTTGTATGAGCGCATGGGTTCGCACCTCGAGGTGCGCGACGGCGTCGCCGGGGCCCACTTCGCCGTATGGGCTCCCAATGCCCGGTCGGTGGCCGTGATGGGCCAATGGAACAATTGGGATCCGGAGGCGCATTTCCTCGCGCCGCGGCACGACAGTTCGGGCATCTGGGAAGGGTTCGTTCCCGGCGTCGCGCACGGCGACGCCTACAAATACCGCATCGCCTCGCATTTCCACGGCCAGACGCGGACCAAGGCCGATCCGTTCGCGTTTTATTCGGAGACGCCGCCGGCCACCGGTTCGCGGGTCTGGGGCCTGGACTACACGTGGGGCGATTGCCACTGGATGCGCGAGCGCGCCCGCGCCAATGCGCTCGACGCGCCGATGAGCATCTACGAGGTCCATCTCGGCTCCTGGCGCCGCGTGCCGGAAGAGGGCAACCGGTCGATGACCTACCGCGAGATCGCGCAGCCGCTCGCCGAATACGTCGTCGAGATGGGGTTCACCCACGTCGAACTGCTGCCCATCACCGAGCATCCGTTCTACGGTTCCTGGGGCTATCAGACGACCGGGTATTTCGCCCCGACGGCGCGCTATGGCACGCCGCAGGATCTGATGTACCTCATCGACGTGCTGCACCAGCACGGCATCGGCGTGATCCTGGACTGGGTCCCGTCGCATTTCCCCGGGGACGATCACGGCCTGGCGCGGTTCGATGGAACCCACCTCTACGAGCACTCCGACCCGCGGCAGGGCTTCCATCCGGAATGGACGAGCTACATCTTCAACTACGGAGTTCGG